>JAYROD010000161.1:0-7441 GCA_041911835.1 Fimbriimonadaceae bacterium
ACCGCCACGTTGCGAGAAGTACTCGACATCACCGGTACGATCACGACTTCCGAGGACGTGCAAGTGGGGGCGAAAAACCCGGGGCGACTGGTAGCCGTATATGTTAACGACGGCGACCCTGTGAAAGCCGGTCAGGTCATTGCCAGCCAGGAGACTGTAGACATTTCGTCCAGGCTCCGCCAAGCGGGAGCGCAGGTGCTTTCAGCCCAGGCGGCCGTGTCCCAGGCCGTGGCGAACGCCAAGCAAGGTCCGATTAAGTCTTCCGCGGCGGTCAAGGCCGCTCAAGCGCAGTTGGCATCTGCCAAGGCGCTGCTCGCTAAGGCCAAAGCAGGCCCAAGGGATGAGGAGCGCAAGCAAACCGATGCCCAAGTGAATGCCGCCAAATCGAACATGGATACGGCGAAAGCCGATCTGGACCGCAAGCGTTCACTTTTCGAAGAAGGAGCAGTTTCGCGGCAGGCTCTCGATCAGGCTGAGAATGCATACCAGGCCGCTCTCAGCCAATTCCAGCAGGCGCTCGAGCAGCAGCGGATGATGATGAATTGGACTCGGCCCGAAGACCTGCAGGTCGCTCAGGAAGCCGTCAACTCGGCGCAGCAGCAGCTCGCGCAGGCGATCGCTAATCAGAAGCTTGACGCCGTCTACAAAGATCAGCTCGATGCGGCGCGGTCGAATCTGAAGTCGGCATTGGCAGCGCAGGACCTCGCCCGACAGGCCCTGACCGATGCACAGATCAAGGCTCCGTTCTCAGGAATGATCTATGGAAAGCCAGCGCAGCCGGGGACGTTCGTGGCTGCGGGAACACCGGTCGCGAGAATCGTCGGATCGGGTGGCGTGTACTTCGAGGGACAGATTCCTGAATCGAACATCGACAAAGTCTCCGCCGGCAAGAATGTAACCGTAAAGATATCGGCGCTGCCCGGCAAGACCTTCATCGGCAAAATCGCCGCGATTAGTCCGTCCGGAGACAACATAGGGCGCCAATTCAACGCTCGCATCCAACTGACAGGATCGATAGAAGGCATCAAGCCGGGAATGTTCGCCGATGGGGTCGTAGATCTCCAGAGCTATGCTGACAAAACGGTCGTTCCGGCCGATGCGATCGTCAAGGCCGGCGACAAGACGTTCGTCTTCGTCGTCAATGGCAGTCGCGCTAAGAAGGTAGAAGTCAAGACCGGAATTCAAAACGGCAATCTCATCGAGATCGAAGGACTGAAGGTCGGTGATCAGGTGGTCGTCAAGGGTCAAGCCCAACTCGTCGACGGCGCCACGATCAAAGTCGATTCAAACAAGTCGGCGGGTCAGGGCGACAAGACGGGCAAAGAAGCGGGAATCTAAATATGGGTCTAACACGAGTCGCGATTTCGCGCCCGGTCTTCATCTTGATGTTGATGCTCTTGGCGTTCATGTTCGGAACGTTCGCGTTCCGGAGCATGCGCAAGGAACAAAACCCCGAGGTTCAATTCGGCGTCATCACGGCGACGACGATCTATCCCGGGGCGGGTCCAGATGAAATCAACACCCTCGTGTCCAGAAAGATCGAGGAAGCGGTATCCGGCGTCAATGGATTGCTCGAGGTGACCAGCACCTCGCAAGAGGGCGTTTCCGTTGTTTCTGCCCAGTTCAATGTCGGCACGAACATGGACGTTGCGCTTAACGACGTTCGGGCCAAAATCGACTCCATAACCGGTCAATTGCCGCAGGCGATCGAAAAGCCGATCATCAACAAATTCGACTCGGCAAGCGATCCCGTCATGTACATGGTCTTGGGAAGTCCGACCCTGACCGGTCAGCAGCTCCGCGATCTCGCGGACGACAAACTGAAAGACAAGTTCGCGCGAATCGATGGTGTCGCGAGCGTGGGTGTCTCTGGCGGCGACGTTCGAGAGATCCAGGTTCAAGTCTTCAAGGACAAGCTGCTTTCGTATGGACTCGGTATCGTCGATGTCCAGCGGGCGATTACTGCCTCGACGCTAAACGTGCCGAGCGGGCGATCGGTCGAAGGCACAAAGGAATACAGCATTCGCGTCCTCGGAGAGTACAAGACGTTCGATGATATCAAGGGCACCGTCATCTCCGTTCGAGATCAAACTCGATTTGGCGGCAAGCCGCGAATCGTCAGGCTGACCGACATTGCCAAAGTGCTCGACACGACAACCGAGCGACGGCAGTATAGCCGGCTCAACGGAAACGACACGGTCGTCATGGTCATTCAGAAGGCCAAAGAAGGGAACGCCGTTGAGATTTCTCAAGCCGCTCATGGCGTCATTGATCAGATTCAAAAGGAATTTGGGCTCTCGGTCGTCGTGACGCAAGATACATCGCGCCAAATCGGCGAGTCGCTCGCCGACCTCAACTTGGCGCTGTTCTTCGGCATCTTCCTCGTGACGATGATCGTGTATCTCTTCCTCCACAACTTCAGGGGAACGATGATCGTGGCGATCGCGATTCCAGTCTGCATCATGGGCACTTTCGTCGCGCTCTGGATGATGGGATTCACGATAAATAACATGTCCATGTTGGCGTTGTCCTTGGCGGTCGGCGTCCTCGTCGACGACTGTATCGTCGTCTTGGAGAACATCTATCGCCACCTCAAAATGGGTGAGGATCCTAGGACGGCGGCGATCAACGGACGAAGCGAGATCGGCTTAGCTGCCATTGCCATCACGCTTGCTGACGTGGTTGTCTTCATTCCCATCGCGTTCATGGGCGGAATCCTCGGGCAGTTCTTCAAGCCACTCGGCATTGGGTTCGCAACGACGGTGCTTCTGTCGCTGTTCGTTTCGTTCACGGTTACCCCGATGCTGGCCTCCCGCTGGTATCGCAAGGGTGAGGACATGGAGCACCCGACGGGCCGCTTCGCCCAGTGGTTCGAGAGGATGTTCGCGAAGCTCGAGGATCACTACCGGAATTCCCTCGAATGGGCGCTCCAGCATCGCTGGTTTGTGTTCATCTCCGGATTTGTGGTCTTGATCGCGGTGTTCATGTTCATTGGCGGCAGCTTCATGCCGAGCCCGCAAGCGGCGATGGGTGTGGGAATGCCCCTGATGATGGCTTCGGTCTTCATTGGCGCCATCGTATTCGTCGGAAATATCTTCCGCAAGTTCGTGAAGCCTCGTTTCATCCTTTTCGGAGCGCTTTTCGGACTCGTGTTTCCAATCTCAGCGATAGTCGGCTATGGATACGCACAGTGGAAGGGCTCTGCCGTGTTTCAGTTCCAGTTCTTCCCGCAAAGCGATTCGGGCAACATCAGCGTCCGTGTCGAGACTCCGGCTGGTTCCTCGCTAGCGGTGACGGAAGACGCGATCAAGAGGATCGAGGGCGTTGTCAGCAAGAACCCCAACACGAAGTACGTGCTCTCCAACATTGGGACTAGGGGTGGAGGATTCGCCGCCTCGGACGCCGGAACGAACTTCGGTGAAGTCCGGGTTACACTTAACGACAAGGTCGCATTATTGGACCGCCTTCAGTTCTGGAAAAAGCCGGAGGGCAAGCAGAGGACGGCCACAGATACTTCGATCGCGGCCGACATGCTCCAGAGTATCGGCAAGATTCCAGGAGCGTTGATCACGGTAAGCGCCCAATCGGGCGTCGGATTTGGAGCTCCAATCCAGATGTCGTTCCGTTCCGACGACAGGGACTTGCTCGTAAGAACGGTAACCGACATCCGAGAAAGGTTGGCTCAAGGCGCCATCAAGGGAGTCATCAACCCAGATATCAGTTCCAAGGCTGGCAAACCGGAAATTCGCGCCATCCCGGATCGGACTCGGCTTGCGGACCTGGGCCTAACGAGCGCCGACGTGGCAAATACGATGCGGACGCTCTACGAAGGTAACAACGACACGAAGTTTCGGGTGCTCGGCAAGGAGTACGACATTCGAATCATGATGGACCTCGCCGACCGTAACAACCCGAGCCTAGTCAATGAGGTTCCGATCACGTTTGTTCAAGGTTTTCCGATCTATCTCTCCAGCGTTGCGACGCTCGACAATGGAGTGGGTATCGACAAGATCCAACGAAGAAACCGAGAAGAAGAGATCGTGCTGAGCAGCGACCTCTTGCCGGGGTTCGCCGCTGGAACGGTCCAGACTGAGATCAACAACTGGCTGAAGGACCAGAAGCTGGTTCCCGAAGGCGTGACGATCAAGGAGCTCGGGCAGGCGGACATTCAAAAGCGGGAGTCCGGGTATCTGTTCGGGGCGCTGTTCTTAGGCGTGATTCTCGTGTACATGCTGCTCGCCTCGCTCTACGATAACTTGCTGTATCCGTTCATCATCCAGTTGGCCCAGCCTCAGGCGATGGTCGGCGCCATCTTGGCGCTGATTCTCACCGACAAGGCGCTCAACATCGTCGGTTTTGTCGGCATTATCGCTCTGGTTGGATTGGTCGGTAAAAACGCCATCTTGCTGGTGGACTATACAAACACACTACGAGCTCGAGGGCGTTCCAGGCATGGGGCACTTGTCGAGGCGGGTCCCATCCGATTGCGCCCGATTGCGATGACCACCCTCGCGGTCATTCTCGGAATGTTGCCGGTCGCGCTTGCGGTGGGAAGAGGCTCAGAATTCCGGGAGACGATCGGGATCACGATCATCGGCGGGATCTCGCTTTCGACGCTCTTGACGCTCCTGGTCATCCCATGTTCGTACACCATCTTCGACGACCTCTCTCTGTCTTTGGGCCGACTCTTTCACAGGAGCCGCGCCGATGGACCGCTCGCCGACGAGGTCCCACCGGTCGAACAGCCCCCGGAGGCAGCGCCCCACAATTAATCGGGTGGCCTGCCAATCGATGTGGCGCCAGCCTCGATCCAGGTTGAATTCGGCTATGACCTCCGTTGACGCGGAGGTCATAGTTATGCCACCTTCATGCTAATGCGGGTTTTCCGCGACGTACAGACTCTGCTCACGGCGCTCTGTGGCTTGACTTTGGTGGCGAGCCTTTTCAACCTCACCCTCGTTCTGCCCTACCTTTCGGTCGCCTTCGGCTCCTATTTTGCGTTGAAATCGGCTTGGAGTTCGCTTCGCGAGCGAAGTGTCGACGTCAACTTCCTGATGGTGCTCGCGGCCATCGGCGCCGTCGCGATTGGAAATGCGATCGACGCCGCCGCGCTCCTTTTTCTCTTCAGTCTGTCGAGCACGCTCGAAGCCTTTTCGATGGCGAAGACGAAGTCTGCCATCGAGGGTCTCATCAAGCTTCGGCCCGAGGAAGCCTTGCTCATCACGCCTGAAGGTGACCGGAAGGTACCCGTCAAGGACCTGAAGGTCGGACAAACGATCCGGATCAACCCGTTTGAGCATGTCCCTTCGGACGGCGAGATTCTCTCCGGGGCGAGTTCGATCAATCAGAGCGCCATGACCGGCGAATCGGTGCCGGTCGAACGTGGGGAGGGCGATTCCGTTCTTGCGGGCACCCAGAATCTCGAGGGGATGCTCGTCGTTCGGGTGACATCTGAAGTAGGTGAAACGACGCTCGACAAGATCGTCGCCTTGGTCCGCGACGCCCAAGAGAACAAGGCGAGCGGCGAACGGATTAGCACTTGGTTTGGTCAGAGATACACCTTATTCGTCGTCGCGGTGTTCGGAATCTCGTGGGGCCTCCGCGCCTGGCTCAGGCAGCCGGATGCGTTTTATGAATCGCTAACGCTGCTTGTCGCGCTCAGCCCGTGTGCCCTCGTGATCTCGACTCCAGCAACGACCTTGAGCGCTCTTGCTTGGGCGGCGAGGAACGGCATGCTAATCCGCGGAGGCGAGTTCATCGAGCAGATGGGCAAAGTTGACGCGGCGGCGCTCGATAAAACGGGCACGCTTACCACGGGCAACCCGACGTTAGTCGAGATTTGCGTGTGCTCGCATGCTCCCGTTGGCGCGGGAGGCCCCGAACCAATCTGCATGGAAGAAGAATCCTGTTGGAGAGGCCGAGGGGACCTCTCCCCGGAGGCAGGCCGCGTTCTTAGAGCGGCGGCAGCTGCGGAGCAGTACAGTTCTCACCCGATCGCTGCGGCCATCGTCGCCGCTGCACGAGAGCGAGGGATAGACGTCCCCGAGGCCACCGAACAGCAGGCTCACTCCGGACTTGGAGTCACAGCCGTAATCGAAGGCAAGCCGGTTAAGGTTGGCCAGCGCCGCTTCTTCGAGGACGAAGGCGAGACGCTCAGCCCCGAATTCGCTGTTCACGCCCAAGAGCTTCAGGCACAAGGCATGACGGTCGCCATCCTGGAATACGATGGAAAGATGGCAGCACTCGGCCTGCGCGACGAACCGAGGCCGGACGTTTCAAAAACGCTCGCTGAACTGCGTACAATAGGGATAGCAGAGATTGCGATGATCACGGGCGACAATGTCGAGACCGCTCGCGCGATCGCTTCCGAACTCAACCTCAACGACGTCCGGGCCGGCTTGCTTCCTGATGACAAAACGGCCGTCATCGAGGAGTTCGTCGCTCGGGGCAGGACGGTGATGATGGTCGGCGATGGAATCAATGACGCGCCGTGCCTAGCTCGCGCCAACGTCGGGATCGCCATGGGGGGCCTTGGAAGCGATGTCGCGCTCAATGCCGCCGACATCGTCTTAATGCGGGACCGCCTTGAGCAGATTCCGCAGCTCATCAAGCTGGGAAGGAAGACAAACGGGATCATCCGAGCGAACCTCGTGTTTGGCGCTGGGATGATCGTCGCCTTAACGATCGGCTCGATGTTCTTCCGACTGCCCCTGACGCTGGCAGTAATCGGCCACGAGGGTTCGACCGTACTCGTGATCCTCAACGGCCTCCGTCTGCTGAAAGGGCCGTAACTACTCGAACTTTAGCTTGAGTACCGGCCGCAGCCCCTTTTCGGCGTCTTTGCTATAGAACTTGTAGACCGTTCGATCGCCGCTCGCTTGCGGATCCAGGGGCGACGTAAGCGCGATATCCAGCTTGCCACCTTTTTGGGCCTCGGTGACGTAGTCGGCGAACTTCCCTGGCCCCGCCAGCAAGTTGATCGTCATGGGGAACGTCGCGTCAGCTTTGGCGCCAACCTTCGGGTTCACCGTGCCAAAAATCGACTTCTGATCGGAGTTCGGAGTGATCGTTGCGATCTTTTCATAGGCCCAAGACTTCTCATCGAAGTCGCCGCTCATCGGTCGGGCTTCGATTGGAGCAGACTTGGCAATATCGTCATTCCACGTGGGATTGGCGATATGGATGAGCGTCAGCGTCGCTTCCACCAGCTTCTTGTCTTTCGGTAGATCCGAGACATCGAATCGCAGGTAGCTGTACGACATGTTCTCTGCATCTTCTCCCTTAGGTGCGACGCCATGAGCACCGTCGCCCCAGACCCGCAAGTAGACGTCCAACTGATCGCTTGCATGGGGATAGACCCAGACGTCGTCTATGGGGTTCTTCTCGATGGACTGAAACCCGCCGAGGGCACAGGTCGACAAAAGACCGAGCATGACAAGGG
>JAYROD010000162.1:0-2052 GCA_041911835.1 Fimbriimonadaceae bacterium
CTTGCCGAAGGGGGAACCGCAGTGCCCGCCCTTGGGATCGAGGAGATCCCGCGACAAATCGCGGAAGGACTCCCGTCAAATGCCATCAAGTGCGCTTCCCCGGTCAACGAACTGATGCGCAAAGACGGCAAGGTCGGCGGCGTCGTGCTCTCCGGCGGAAAGAAGATCGAGGCCGAATCCGTCGTGCTCGCGACCGACTTCGAGCAATCGAGTTCGCTCATGGGCTTGTCGCAGCGAGGCTCCTATCGCGCATCGACCACCCTCTACTTCGAAATTCCCGTGCGCCCGGTGTTTGGCAGTTATATCGTCTTGAATGGGACCGATTCGGGGCAGGTCAACCATGTAGTGGCGATGACGAACGTATCGGAAGCTTACGCACCTCCCGGACGAGGCTTGGCGTCTGTCACCATCCTCGGGGAGAGCCCAAAGCCTGACCCGTTCTTGGCCCGCGAAGTGCTCTATGAGCTCGGATTCTGGTTCCCAAAGAAGCAGGTCCAAGAATGGAAGCTGCTTCGCGTTGACCGCGTGCGCCATGCCCAACTTGAAAGATTGCCGAATTGGAGCCCGATGCAAATCGAGACTTCGACGCCAGGACTGTTCCTGGCCGGAGAAGCGGTCAACTATGGAGGCATCGATGGCGCGCTCCAAAGTGGAATCAACTGCGCCCGATTGCTGCTCAATCAACCGGAGCTTGTCCCCGCTTGAAAGTAGGAATCGTCGGAGCGGGAATTGCCGGTCTTGCAGCGGCCCGGACTCTCCAGGCAAGGGGCGTCGAGTCGACGATATTTGAGAAGGGTCCAGAGGTCGGCGGCAGATGTACGACCCAACGAATCGGCGCTTACACGTTCGATACCGGCGCTACGAGCATCGCCGCCCGGGGTCGGAGCTTGGGGCATGTCATGTTCGACGAGCTCGACGTCTCCGAACTGATCGCGATCAAGCTCCCGATCTACGTCCATTCCTACGGGCGGATCTCGGCAGGCGAAAGCTCGATGAACCACATCGAGCGCTACACCTACCTGCACGGCAATGAAACGCTCCCGCGGCTATTGTCCAAGGATCTCGACGTCCGGGCCCCTGTCGCGGTGGAGAGCATCGAACGGAATGCCGAAGGGAAGTTCGAGCTCGCCGGCGAGCCGTTTGATGCGCTGATCCTCACCGCGCCGTTGCCCGAAACCGATCACCTGCTCCGGTCCCTCAACGAGTCGAGGCCCTTCGCGAATGCGCGATATCGCCCCTGCCTGAGTGTCATGCTTGGATACAACCAGGATCTGAATGGGATTCACTATCACGCATTGATCGATCCCGAGCAGCGCCATCCGCTCACCTGGCTGAGCATCGAATCGGCAAAATGCCCGGAACGGGCGCCTGACGGCCACACGGCGATGGTCGCCCAGCTGAGTCCGGAATACAGCCGGGTCCACTTTGAATCCAGCGACGCAGAAATCCTCGAGGAGACCATCGGATATGTCGAGAGGCTGATCGGTTCTCGTTTCTGTGAACCAGAAGTGAGCGGAATCAGGAGATGGCAATATAGCCAGCCCGAGACGACGGCGCTCTTCGACACCGTGAATCGTCGCGGTTCGAGGCTGTTGATCGCCAGCGACGGCATCGTTGGAGGGCGACTCGAATACGCCTACGAGGCCGGCGCGAAGGCGGCGCAACTGCTTGTGGAGTCGTTATGAATTGGATCGGAACCGTGCTGCTCTTGGTGGTCGCGCCGAAGACCGTCCTCATGAATATCTCTGCGGACGGCAAGTTGCTGGGAACCGCCAAGTTCACCCAGCAGCTCCTACCGAACGGCGGCAAGCAGGTTCAGATTCTCATGGACTTAGGGACCGCCGGCAAGAAGGGCGTGCGCGTTCGGCAGGAATCCGTCTACGACAGCCAGGGGAATCCGGTAAGAAAGATCCAGGAGGTCACGTCCGCCGAAGGAAAACGGACTCAACTGGCCCTGGTCACGTTCGATGATGCGGGAGCGAAGATGATTCTCGACGAGGGCTCCAAGCACACCGAGAAGAACTATCCGCTGACGAAAGGCGCCCCACGGGC
>JAYROD010000163.1:0-7180 GCA_041911835.1 Fimbriimonadaceae bacterium
AGCGGTTATGAGCCGCACGCTCTAACCCCTGAGCTACAGGCCCCACCGGGCCGTAGGTTACCTGGTCTCCCCTATTCGACCTCTCTGGGTTCGCTTATCATCGACAGGCACTCCCTTCGGCGGAGTGCAGTCGAACAGACCGGGGTTGATCGCCTCGTTGACGCCGTGGTATTCGATGTCATGGCGGACCATGAAGTCGGAAGTCGAGCCAAAGAAGTCTTCCGGGTCCGCAGCCGCCATCTCAGCGAAAGCCTCGCTGTTGTCGTATTCGATGCGCCGGACGAGTTGGAGAGGATCGTCGTATCGGTAGTACAAGATCACCCTTCCAAATCCCTCTCCCACGAACTCGATGGCATCGAGGAGTCCAACACCCTTGATCGCCTTCACAAATCCGCTTTTCTTGACAATTTGATCGAAGCCCGCCTGGCCCTGGAGCAGATAGTAGAGCGGACTCGACACCGCTCCTTTGGATGCGAGGGCAGGATCAAGCGAAGGAATATCCTTGGGCGCATTGATCAAGAGCGATGGGCTCATTCCGTCGAGACGATCGACCAGCGCCCACTTTCCGTCGCTGACTCCCCGGAACGAGTCGCCCCACATGTCCGCCTCATAAATCGAGAACCGGTTTGGCCCCTGATAAACCATATCGGTCATCCCATCATTGGTGAATGGCTCGAACCTGCCAAAGTGGGATGACCGACGAATTTTGGCCGTAAATGATCGCAGCTTCCCAGCATGCTCGAAAAGCGCGACCAGTTCGGCTTCAGCAGAACGATCGGGCTTGGGCTTCTCGGACTGCTGCTGCGCCGGAGGCTGTTGGCCGTAGATAGAACCAGCTGCCGCTAGGGCGGCGACGAAGAGTGGAATTCGAATGCGCATCCGGCACAATTCTACGCTTTGGCGAGCGTCGAATATCCGGTAATCGATTCTACTTGTATAATCTTCGGTTGAATCCACCCCCACGTCCTAAACGACTATGCCCCTATCTCCAACCGCTCAGCCTCTGGGATGCACCTTCCTGGCCGAGGCACCAGCCGAGATTTTTACTCCAGAGAACTTCTCTGGCGATGAACTGCTCATGATACAGACCGCCGAGCAATTCAGCCGCAAGGAGGTGCTCCCTTATCTCGACGCGCTCGATCGGCAGGAAGAGCCGCTGATGGTCCAGATCGTGCGCAAGGCAGGGCAGCTGGGCTTCTGTGGAATCGACGCTCCCGAAGCGTATGGCGGGCTTGGGCTTTCAAAGAACCTCGCTGCGCGCATTCTCGAATTCCTTAGCTTGAATGGTTCGGTGAGCGTCACCCTTGGGGTCACCAGTGGGATCAGCCAAATCGGCCTGACGTTGTTTGGTGACGAAGAACAGCGCAGCAAGTATCTACCCAGGCTGACTTCGGGAGAATGGATCGGAGCTTACGCCTTGAGCGAACCCAACAGCGGTACCGACGCTCTTTCGATGTCGTGCAAAGCTGAAAGACACGGAGACAAGTGGATTCTGAACGGTACCAAGATGTGGATTTCCAACGCCAAGTGGGCTGACCTCTTCTTGGTGATGGCGAAAGTCGATGGAGACCGCGTCACGGCATTCTTGGTTGAGCGAGACTTTCCGGGCGTTTCGATCGGCCCAGAGGAACACAAAATGGGCCTCAAAGGCTCATCCACTGCCCGCCTGACGCTAGAACACGCAGAAGTCCCCATCCAGAACATGCTGTTCGAAGAGGGTAAGGGCCACCATGTGGCATTCAATGCGCTCAACCTTGGCCGTTTCAAGCTTGCTTCGATGTCTATCGGTCCAGCACGCGAGGCGATAACCCTCGCAGCGAATTACGCCAAGGATCGTCGGCAATTCGGACAACCGATTGCCCGCTTCGGGCTCATCCAAAAGAAATTCGCAGAGATGGCGGCCCGGTTCTTTGCCGCGGAATCGATGATCTACCGAACTGGTGCGCTCATCGATCACGCCTTCGCGGAGTTCGGCGGTAGTCCCGAAGATAATCGCCGCGCCGCGGAGGAGTATTCAGTTGAGTGCAGCGCGTGCAAGGTTTTCTCGACGGAAGCCGAGGCTTTCATCGTCGATGAAGCGCTCCAAGTCTATGGTGGTTACGGTTTCACCGAGGAGTTTCCGCTCGCCAGGATTTACCGGGATGCCAGGGTCAGCAAGATCTATGAAGGAACGAACGAAATAAACCGGGTTTTCATCGCGGACCGCTTCCTCCGCCGGGTCGTAGAAGGTCGTGCTCAACTGAAGGATCACAGCGGATCGTTCGTATCGGACCTGGCCGAGAAGGCGCTCATGAAGGGTTATGCAAACCAGATCTCACAAGGCGCGCTCTCCGATCTGTTGATCCTCGCCTACGCCGAACAATCGGCGCGGGCTCGGGCTGAGCAGAACCCCGGAGTTTTCACCAAGCTGTACGAGAATTTCAGCGCTTGGGCAAACGTGGAGGCAGCGAGGGCCTACCAATCCGCCACTGGCGAAGCCGTGCTGCTTCCTGCCATTCCGCCAACCCACACGGAAGAGATCGCGCAAGCAGTCTACGACAAATTGGGTCCCCTTTGACCGTTGTATTGAAGGACCATCTTCCGTCATACTCTTCCTAATCCGTCGCGATGGAGCGGTGGAGATCCCAGCGACGCCGCACAAGGCCCTCGATAGGCCCAGTGAGGCGTCGAGCTATTTTGGGGGTCGGGAGCAGAACAACTCGGAGAGGAACAAATGACACCTAAGGAAGCCGTCCACTTTGTCATCGAAAATGACATAAAGATCGTCGACATTCGATTCACCGACCTGTTTGGCACGTGGCAGCACTTTTCGATCCCAGCCGTCGATTTCACGGAAAGTTTGTTTGAGGATGGAATCGGATTCGATGGCTCGAGTATTCGAGGATTCCAGACTATCGACCAATCGGACATGCTGCTGGTTCCTGATTCGGAAACGCTGTTCGTCGACCCATTTCCGCAATACCCAACAGCAGTCATCACATGCGATATTGAAGATCCGATTACTCGCGAACGCTATTCCCGTGACCCCCGATATGTTGCCCACAAGGCAGAACAGTATCTTAAGTCCACTGGAATCGGCGATACCGCATTCTTTGGCCCTGAGGCCGAGTTCTTCCTGCTAGACACGCTGCGATATGGGAACGAAGCGTACTCTTCGTTTTATGAGATCGACAGCGAGGAAGCCCATTGGAATTCCGGTGAGGAGGGCTCACTAGGCTATACCCATCGAAACAAGGGCGGATACTTCCCTTGCTCGCCGTCGGACAAACTCCAAGACGTTCGAAGCGAGATGATGCTGAAGCTCATCGAGGCGGGCGTCCACATCGAGGTCCATCACCACGAGGTCGGCGCTCCAGGCCAATGCGAAATCGATATGCGATTCGACACTCTCAAGGTGATGGCCGACAAGATGCAAAAGTACAAGTACGTCGTCAAGAACGTCGCCGCCGAATACGGCATGGCAGCGACGTTTATGCCAAAGCCCGTTTTTGGAGACAACGGCAGTGGCATGCACATCCACCTCTCCATCTGGAAGAACGGGGAAACCTGCATGTACGATGAATCGGGTTATGCAGGACTAAGCGATACCGGAAGATATATGATCGGCGGCATCTTGCAGCACGCCCCTGCTCTGCTCGCGTTCTGCGCGCCTTCCACGAACAGTTATCGACGGCTCGTTCCCGGATACGAGGCACCCATCAACTTGATTTACTCGGCGAGAAACAGATCAGCCTGCATCCGGATTCCCATGTTCAGCAAGTCGCCCAAGGCGAAGCGCATCGAGTTTCGAGCGCCAGACCCCACTGCAAATCCGTACCTGGCTTTCCCGGCGCTCCTCATGGCCGCGCTCGACGGCATTCAGAATAAGGTTGAGCCGGCTAAGCCAATCGACAAGGACCTGTACGAACTGCCACCCCTCGAAAAAGCCGGGATTCCGCAGACGCCCGGTTCTCTGCGGCTGGCTTTGGGCGCTCTGGCAAACGACCACGAGTTCTTGCTCAAGGGCGACGTCTTCACTCCAGATCTGATTGAGACGTACATCGATTACAAGCTCACGAACGAATGCGATGCGGTCGATCTCAGGCCCCATCCGTATGAGTTTTATTTGTACTCGGACGTGTAGACGCGCCCATTGCCTGGCGCCCCAAAAGAGGACGGCCCTTGGGAAATTTCCCAAGGGCCGTCTCGCATATTGAAGCGATTCGATTACCAGCCGCGCTTGCCGCCGCCACCGCGACCGCCGCCGCCACCACCTCGGCCGCCGCCACCACCGCCATAGCCACCACCACCGCCATAGCCGCCACCGCCGCCGCCACCACCATAGTCGCGTCGCGGGCGCTCTTCGCGCGGTCTTGCTTCGTTGACGGTTAGACTTCGTCCGCCTACGGTGCTGTTGTGCTTGGCATTGATGGCCGCTTCGGCCTTGTCTTCGTCGACGTCGATGAATCCGAAACCACGTCCTTCGACGATTCGGGCTTGGGTTGCACCAAACTCGGCGAATTCATCCAGCAAGTCCGCCTCGGTCATCGAGTACGGGATGTTTCCTACGTAAAGCGATTTCGTCGCCATTCTATTTCCTCCAACTTGCCGGATCGATACGGATACGCAGACTCAAATTCCTGCCGGAGGCTGAAAGCTGACACAGGCGATTCGCAGACCAAGGCTCGTTCTCGTGCATTGTGACTAAATTGGTTCCGATTGCGCAAGGGGCGCAAGTTGTGCATCCCTCAAAAGGCGACGTCGACGGGTTCTTCCTTACCGGACTCACTGCTCTTGTAGAGTGCGTCGAAAATCGCATTCAGCGTCAGACCGTTTTCTCCCGGTACGGGGGAGGGTGCATTCTCTCGGATCGCCGCCACAAACGCCTGAACTTCCGCAGTGTGACTTGAATCAACGTAGGGCACGTTCTGAGGCACGAGTTCGAAATATTGTCGATCGATTTCCTTGAAGAGGCGCACCGGCTGCTCCCCCCAGGCACGAACGATCGCCCCCGCTTTAGTGCCAAAAAGCTGCGTCTGGAACGGGTCGCCTTCCATGTTGGCCATGAAAGAACTCTCCAAGCTGACCACGGCTCCATTGTCGAAGCGAATGAGCCCAACGGCAAAGTCTTCGACGGTGAATTTGTTCCGATCATATTCGCCCCAAAAGTTGGCGAGGCCGGGATCCTTACCCAGGATGTCCCAGGTCTTGCCGCTCGCAGAAACGGGTTTTGGGTACCCCATGAAGTGGAGCGTGAGATCGAGGATATGAACTCCGATGTCGATGAGCGGGCCCCCTCCCTGCTTCTCTTTGTCGATGAAGACTCCCCAATGCGGCACGCCGCGTCGTCTTAGCGCCCACGCGCGAGCGTAGTAGATCTCGCCCATATTTCCGCTGTCGATAAACTGCTTCACGTACTTGGCGGGCCCACCAAACCGGGTCTGAAGCGCCACCTGAAGAATCTTTCCGCTATCCTTGGCGGCGCGGCACATCTTCTTGGCTTCTTCCCCATTCATCGCGAGCGGCTTCTCACACAAGACATGCTTCCCTGCCTTCAGGGCCATGATGGTCGGTTCCATGTGGAGCGCATTCGGCGTGGTGACCGATACTGCATCGATATCAGGGTCGGCGATGAGGTCCACATAGCTTGAGAACACCCTGGGAATTTCGAACTTATCCGCGGCTGCCTGAGCTGCCTTATCGTCGATGTCGCAGACGGCGACCATCTCACACTCATCCGGGATGGATGCGTAACCGGGCATATGGCAACTGGTGGCGATACCTCCAGCGCCGATGAGTCCAATCCTAATCTTCTTTGCCATTTTCCGTCCTTGGAGTCCCCTGCTCCGCTTCTTCAATCGATTTTATTTCTTCTTCCTGCTCAGGAGTGAGTTCACGGCTTCCCGATCTTAAGGCGAGGAACGAGCCGCCCACCGCAATGAGACCCATGCCTGTCCAGAAGAGCCACCCAGGCATCTCAGGCACGGAGAATCCAAGTGGAGCCTGCGGATGGGTCCCATCATACCAAAGGACCAGACTGTGTCCGGCGATGAACAGCAGCTTCACTCCAGCCCAACCGACAAGCAGGTACGCGACGTGGTCCAGAGCCGGATATCGCTCGAGCAGCCGAATGAAATAAGCTGCGGCGAACCGAAGGATGACGATGCCGATCAGCGCTCCCGCGATAACGACCCACAACTTGTCCGGATGGTGTACTGTGTCCACGACCGCCACGGCGACGATGACGCTGTCAAGCGCAAAGGCAGTGTCGACGAGGTTGAGATAGATGACGGTCGCCCAAAAGCCCATCTTCTTGCCTTCTGAATGAGCACTCCGCGAAGCAGCCTTAATGAAATGCGCGATGGGCAGATAGAGCAAGTACAAGGCGCCTATGAGCTGCAGCCACCAAAATCCGATGATGTACGCTGCCAGGATGATTGCGAGAATTCGAAGAGCAAATGCGCCACCCATGCCGTACAGAAGCGCTTTGCGCTGCAGATCCTTGGGCAAGTGTCGGACCATTATCGCCAACACGAGGGCATTGTCTGCCGAAAGGAGCGCTTCTAACAGGACCAAGAAGCAGACGGTCCAAAGGTCGAGGAGCTGAAGGGTCTGGTGGGTCACGTCACATTGAAAGCGCCCATTGGAATCTAAGGCGCTCGAGAGGTTCTCTATTCTGCCACAATCCCCACTCGGAGAACGTTGATCTAAAGAGATGCCTACATACGTTTATGAGTGCACCAGTTGTAACAAGACCCTCGAGGTCGAGCAGCGGATCACTGAGGAACCCTTGAAAGACTGCCCATGCGGAGCCAAGGGGAGCCTGGTGCGACTGATCCAGCCGACCGCCGTCATGTTTCGCGGAAGCGGATTCCACATTAACGACTACGCCCGCCCGTCAACCTCCGAGGAAAAAGGCGACGTCGGACCTTCCTGCGGCTGTGGTCCGGAAGGCTGCACTCCCAAGCCTCCCGAGCCACAGGCCTGATTCACTATTTCTTAAGCGAAGCCAGGTAGGCATCGAGCGACGCCTGATCGTTAGGAACCTTGATCTCTCCGCCAACAATCTTGGCTGAAATGTCGTCGACCTTTTTCAGAATGTCCGGGCCGACCTTGTCCTTGGTGTACGACATGGGAGAGAGACCGACGCCTTTAACTTTGAGATCGTAAACATGCTCGTCCGGCGTGAACTTGCCTTCCT
>JAYROD010000164.1:0-6538 GCA_041911835.1 Fimbriimonadaceae bacterium
ACGTTATCCGCTGAATTATATTTCTGCACAGCAGTTCGCGGAAGACTTCGTCTTTGCGCTGCAAAATGGAAAGATCGATCAGTTCCGGCGTTCTCAGCGAAATGTGGGAATCTGGCTTGTCGACGACATACAATTCGTTGCCGGAAAAGACAAGACCCAAGAAGAAATCTTTCACACGTTCAACTATCTCCAGAGCATCGGTAAACAAATCGTGCTATGTTCCGACCGTCCGCCCAGAGATCTGTTTCTCATGGACGAGCGACTGCGGTCGCGATTTGAGGCCGGTTTGGTCGCGGACATTCAACATCCGGATACGGAAACGCGCTGCGCCATCCTGCTCAGCAAGGCAGCGATGGAAGACATCCAACTCTCCCATGAAGTTGCGATGTATTTGGCGGAACAGGTTCCTGGCAACGTGAGAATCTTGGAAGGAGCCTTAACGAAGATCGCAGCCCAAGCCAGCCTCGAGGGATCGCCTGTGCATTTTGGGCTTGCAGAAGGGATCGTCGAAAAGTATTACAGAACTTCCGCGCTCGCCAAGCCAGGAGTCAGCCAGATCGTGGACGTCGTCGCAAAGCACTACAAGATTCCTTTCGACGATATACGGGGGCAATCTCGCAAGGCGCCAATCGCTCATGCGAGGCATGTGGCTGTATACATTACGCGAGAAATAACGGGCGACAGCTGGAAGCACATCGGTAATCAATTTGGTGACCGGGATCACACATCGATGATGCACGCTTATCAGAAAATCAGCGAGATGATGGCGCGCGACAAAGATCTCAATTCCATTGTGAAAATGCTTATTCGCAATCTGTATCCCGAAGTTTAGCGATGAAGATCGCCGAGATGACCTGGCAGGACGCGCGCGATGCGCCGCGGGACGCAGTGGTACTCATACCGACCGGCTCGAACGAGCAGCACGGTCCACATCTTCCGCTATGGACGGATTCGTTTTTGGTAACGGCGGCGGCGGAAGCTGTGGAGCGATTGATACCTGATCAGGTGATCTTGACACGAACTCTGTGGTTGGGGGCCTCGGGCCATCATCTCCGATTTCCGGGCACTCTCTCAGCAAGTTTTCCTGCGTATTCTGGCGCCATCCATAGCGTCGTCGAATCGCTCATCCCGCACGGCTTCACGAAGTACTTCTTCCTCAACGGCCACGGCGGCAACGCCGAACCGAACGGCGTCGCTTTGCGAGAGCTCAAAGCCAAATACCCCGCCCTCACTCTTGCTCACTCAGGCTACTTCAGCTTCATCCCGCAAGAGACCCTTCAAACGATTCTCGAAGGACCTGTGAAAGAGATTCGCCACGCCTGCGAAGCAGAGGCGAGCTTGATGTTGCATTTGCACCCGGAACTCGTTCGTCGAGAGCGACTGCGCGATGACGGATTGCGGGCGGAGCCTCCCCTGAAGAGCCCGATCCACCACTTCGATGAAATCACGGAAGAAGGCTCTCTGGGCTACGCGACGCTCGCCACTGCAGAAAAGGGCAAAGCGCTTTTCGAAGCGGCCGTCGAGGGCGCTGTGAAAGAAATCAGGACGATCGCAGAGGGCTATTCCCTCATCGGCTATTAAGGAGCGAGTATCATTCGCAACCATGGGCCGTTCAATTCTGCATATCGGATGCTTGGCGCTGATCGCTGCCTCGCCATTTGCCGCTTTCGCTCAGACCGACCAAATTGCTATCGGGGGCAACGTCGGGGTCTTCGTACCAACTAACAAAGCGACTCGGGACGCGCTGGGCAACAGTTGGATCAGTTGGGGGATCGGTCCCGTGCCAATCGTCTCTCGCGACGGTCGCCGCATTTCCAGTGACCTTGGATTCGTGGCCCACTCGAACAACGGCAATCGACTTTTCATGATCAAGCCCACGATCGGAGTCAGCCAAACGTTCGGTGATGCCACGAAGGCGGCCGCCGTGCCCTTCATCGCAGTGAGAACCGGTCCGGCTTATGCGAACTACAGCATCACGACCAACGGCGTAAAGGTGAGCGGGAGCAAAATCGGCTGGAATGGCAATGCGGAAGTCGGCATCATCTTCAACCAGAATTTCATCCTTTCCGCACGCTACGACGTGATGTCTCAGTTCAGCGGCTTCAACTTCAACGGCTGGACGCTCTCGGCCCGGTTCCAGATCGCCCGATTCTAGGAGTTCATGCCCAAACTGCTTGCGGAGACCCAAGCCGATACCGAGCGTGCGTTTCTCGTTTTCGTCAATGAGGACGAAACCGAGGATGACTACATCGAGGAAGAACTGACCGGGCTCTGCGAAGCCGCGGGCGTCGAGATCGTCGGAGGGCTCCGCCAGCGGCTGGACCGGCCGCACAAAGGAACCTATCTCGGCTCGGGAAAGGTCGAAGAGGCCGCCATCGCCATCAAGGAATCGGGGGCGGACGTCGCTATCGTCGACGATGAACTGAGTGGTATGCAAGCCCGAAATCTCGCCGAAGCTTGGGGTGTCCGCGTCATCGATCGGACCCAGCTTATCCTCGACATCTTCGCTTCGCGCGCGCGGACCAGAGAAGGGCAACTCCAGGTGGAAGTCGCGCAGCTCAGCTACATGATGCCGAGACTAATGTCGGTCTACACCAAATTCGAGCGCCAGAAAGGCGGCATCGGCATGCGCGGTCCGGGAGAAATGAAGCTGGAGACCGACAAACGCCTCATGCGCGACCGGATCGCAAAGCTCAATCATGAGTTGGAAGACGTCAAGCTTCACAGAGGCCAGCAGCGGGCCGCTCGTCGGAAATACCCGTTCCCGTTCGCGGCGATTGTCGGCTATACGAGCGCCGGCAAGTCCACGCTGATGAACCGGCTTTCCGGTACCGACCTCTTGGCCGACGCGATGCCGTTCGCCACACTCGATGCCACCACGAGAAAGGTTGAACTTCCGGACGGCTACAGCCTTTTTCTTACCGACACCGTCGGCTTCATCCGCAATCTCCCAACCAATCTCATCGCAGCCTTCCGAGCTACGCTCGAAGAGGTGGAGCATGCGGATATCGTCTTATTGGTGATCGACGTCAGCCATCCGAACTGGGACATGCAGCGCGATGCGGTCATCGAGACGCTGACGGAGTTGGGCGCTCAGGAAATCCCGTGCCTGACGATCTTCAACAAAATCGACGAGGCGCCGGCACAATCCCACGTTCGCGGCCTCGTCGACGAGTGGCCCAATTCTGTGGCAATCTCCGCCAAGACGGGCGAGGGCATCCCGAAAATGCTCGATGCCATTGTCCATATGGTCAAATCGCACTTGGGGTCCGTCCGGGCGCTTCTTCCCTACGATCAGAATTTTTTGGTCGACGAATGCTACCGCTACGGCCGCGTCGACAAAGTGGAGTACCGCGACGACGGTATCTGGATCGAAGCCGAACTCGTCGAACATATGCGAGGCAAGCTCGCCCCCTACCGTGTCGAGAGCTGAGTCGTGACGATTCGCGAATGGCTAGCCGCCGCCCAATCTCGGATGGAGGCTTCGGGCTTTCCGTCCGCAGGGCTGGAAGCGCAGCTTTTGGCTGCGCACGCGTTGGGAGAGACGAGGAGCTGGGTTCTGGCGCACGGCTCTGAACCAATGAGGGCTATCGATGAGGCCGACGCCGTTTTGAATCGGCGGATAGGCAACGAACCCATCGCCTACATCTTAGGCCGAAGAGAGTTTTATGGCCGCTCGTTCGAGGTCAGCCCAGCAGTGCTTATTCCGCGCCACGAAACGGAGACCCTCGTCGAACTTGCGTTGGAACTCTGCGACGAATTTGCGGTGCACTCGGTTCTAGACCTCGGGACGGGCAGTGGAATCCTGGGAGTCACGCTCAAGCTGGAGAGACCGGGGCTCGATGTCGTCGCCGCCGACATCTCCGTCGATGCGTTGAGCGTCGCGGCCCGGAATGCAAGGGTGTTGGCGGCTCGCGTCCACTTTATGGCATCGGACTCGCTCCGCGCTCTGCGTCCGGCTTCCTTCCATCTCACTGTCAGCAATCCGCCCTATGTACAGCCGGGTGCGCCTCTGCCTCCGGAAGTTGCGGGTTTCGAACCGCCGGTGGCGCTGTATTCGACTCCCGATTGGCAAAGCTTCTATCGGAGGCTCGCAAAGGAGGCCCTGGAGATTCTCACAGGTCCGCGCCTGTTGGTGGTCGAAGTGGGGGATGCTCAGGCGGCAAGCGTCATCGAGCTTTTCGAAGCTGAAGGGTGGCAATCGATGGCTGTCCGCTGCGATCTTGGACAGATGCCTCGAGCTGTGGCGTTTCGCCTGCCATAATTTCGAATCGATGAACGTCGTCGTCCCTGACGAATTTAAGTATCTCTACGAAACGAACGCCAAGCGTCCCGTTATCAAAGTGCCGGCCGAAGTGTTGCGCCAAACCGCTAAAGAGATTACGAGGATCTCAAAGCGCACGCGCCAATTGGCCGATGACATGCTGCGAATCATGAAGTTGGCGAACGGAGTCGGGCTGGCCGCACCTCAGGTTGGCGTGCTCGACCGTCTCATCGTGATCGCCCCGCACGGTATGAAGCCGACGGCTCTCATCAACCCGACGATCGTCAGCGCAGAAGGCGAACAGATTGGGCAGGAAGGCTGCCTGAGCATTCCGGGCCTCTATGGGGATGTCAAGCGTGCGGCGAAGGTCGAGGTGGAAGCTTTCGACCTCAAGGGCCGAGGCTACACCTATGAAATGGAAGGGATGGCGGCGAGGGTCGTCCAACACGAAATCGATCACCTGGATGGGATTTTGTTCATCGACAAAGTCATCATGGAAACCCTGCATTGGCAGAATCCAGAGACGGCTGTCGACGATGCGGAATGAGGCTCGTCTTCCTCGGGACGTCGGAATTCGCCGTCCCCATTCTTCGAGCTTTGGCTTCCGATGTTATCTTGGTGATGTGCCAGCCCGATCGTCCGTCGGGCAGAGGGCTCAAGCTGCAGCCTGCGCCGGTCAAGTTGGCAGCAGCAGAGCTTGGGATCCCCGTTCTCACACCGGTGAAGGCAAGTTCTCCAGAGATCATCAACCGCTTCATTCCAGGAGCGAGCCCGGCCAGTGACGTGAACCCACCCGACTGGGATATTCGAATGGACGAGCGTCCCGACGCCTTCGTCGTTGCTGCTTACGGGCAGATCCTGTCCCAAGCCTTCCTGGATTCAGCCACACGAGGCGGCATCAACATCCACGGTTCCATCCTTCCGAAGTACCGCGGGGCGGCGCCGATTCAAAGAGCCATCTTAGACGGTGAAACCGAGACTGGAGTCACGCTTATGCAGATGGACAAGGGAATGGACACGGGAGACATTATCGCCATCAGCCGAACCCCAATCGGACCCGACGAAACCTACGGTGAACTCCAAGAGCGGCTCGCTCACATGGGAGCCGAGCTGGCAAAAGAATGGATGGCGAGGATCGTCGCCGGCGATTACCCTCGACAACCGCAAGGGAGCGAGCAAGCGACCTACGCCCCCAAGATCAATCGGGAGGAAACAGAGATTCACTTCGATCGGCAAGCCCAAGAGGAATACCGCAGATTTCGCGCGTTTACCCCTTCGCCCGGGGCGTACATCGTTATCGGCGGCGTGAAAGTCAAGCTCACTCAGGTTCGGCAATGTGCCCTCGGCGGCAAAGCAGGTGAAGTACTTGCTCTGTCGCCCGACCTTTGCGTTGCCTTCGAGGAAAGCTCGCTCATCTTTAAGGAAGTCCAGCCGGCGGGGAAACCCCGCATGTCCGGGCGCGATTGGGCCAACGGATTGAGGCTTCGAATGGGCGACATACTGACTTAGCGGGTATCACTAACGGGACTCCCCATGAACACCAAACTGGCTATTCGACTGATCATAGGGCTCTTCGTCATCGCCGTATTGGTGCTCGGCTTCCAGTGGTGGAGGAGCATTAGAAGCGACCCCGATTTTGGGCACGCGAATACCGTCGACATGATCGGTGCGCTCGAAGATACGGCGGATGGGAGCCAGGCCGTCATCTTCAAAGCCGACGGCACGAAAATTCCCAGCCCCGATTACAAAGAGGGTTCTGTCGATCGCGACTTCGTGTGGCAGCCGGATGGTGAGCGCGCGTTCTTTCTCAGCGACCGCGCCAAAGGCATCCATATCTTTCGATGGAACCCCGAGGCGAACAGCTTGCAGCAGCGCAGCACCGACGGCGGCAGCAAAGGAACCATGATTTACGGTCCGGCCGGCAATCCTCCAGCGGAACAATCCGCGCTCATCAGCGCGGGCGGAAGAGTGCTCCGGTACGACCCGAAGGTCCCCGCCACCTATCAGATCATTCCCCCCAAACTCAAGGAACGCGCAAGCGGCGAGGAAGGAGGCAGCGGCGGATCGTTCGAGACTTTTTACGAGCGGATTGGAACCAGCTTCAAGAAGGCGATGTGGGGCAAGGATCGCAAGTGGATCATCGCCGTGATGCGTCGGGATTTGGGGGAAGTGCTCATCCTCCAAAACATGACTCCCCTCAAGGACCTCAACACGGGCGAGGAGAAGCTCCTGCCCCCCAACGTCATGACGGCTGGCCAGCGCGTGGACTTCGAC
>JAYROD010000165.1:0-3956 GCA_041911835.1 Fimbriimonadaceae bacterium
ACCTCTTTGGCCTTGCCGCTGAGGAGACGCACGGCGAGCGCTCCAATTACGGCGATCACAACAAACTGAACGACGAACCCGACTTTAGCCTCACGATCCAGATCGATATGCTCTGCCAGGGCCCCATAGGAAAGGGTGAGGAAGCCGATCAGACCCAGCGACCATACCAAAGCCACATAGGACCGCCGATGACCGAGCGCTGCGACGAGAGGGGCGACGCCGAGACCTATGAGGAGCCCCACGGCGCCTTTGGCGCCCAGAAGCACGACACTACCGAGCAGGAGGTAGAGACAAAGTAATCCGGCCAGTGCAGAAGCGATCGACGAAAATACTCCGTCTCGCCGGTCCCTCGACCCCATCCATTCGACCAGTCCCAAGACCAGCATGAGGCCGATCATGAAACCCACTATCGCGTAATGCTGGCCAATATCCAGGGCACGAGACGCGTCGACGTATTGCTCACGAAAGAGTCGATAGAGCACAAGCGCAAATAACGGCGCAGCGCTCGCTATCGCCATTTTTCGACCCATCCCGATGAGCAGCAGCCCGGCGGGTAGCAGCGCCGAAGCCATCCCGAAGCCCTTCAATTGAGCGAAGGCGAACGTTCCAATACCCAGCCACAGGGTCGAGGACAACAGGAGCGAGAAGGCGGAAGGGTTCCGGTCCTCGGGTAGGAGCCACGCCACGGCAAGAGCACAAACCGCTCCCGAAGTGACCACCCATCCGAGTTCTGGAATTGCAAAGTAGTTTTGCGACAGGAGCCAGCCGGCCAAAACGACCAATGCGGTGGAAACGGCTGGGCCGAGCGAGTCAACGTTCGATTTCGAACCTTTGCCAATCCCCCATCCCAAAACCGATGCGACTAGCACCGCGAGCCCCAGCACTACTCCAGTTTCGCCCGCCTTATCTCCAAGGGCCATCTGCCCCAAGAGTCCGGCGGCAACCACGAATGCCAACGCAAGAGCCCATCCGAGCGGCCACTCCGGACGCCGCGCGCCCGAGCCGGATCTAAGCATCAGGGCGCCGACGGCCGCACCGACGATGACTCCCACCTGGGCTCGAAACGTATCCGGCAGCGCCACCAGGCGAAGCCAGCCTGCTGCAGCGACCGCAAACCCGATCGGGATCAGTCTGCCGACCGAAGGATCAGGATCTCGCTGCTCGAGCAGCGCCAAAAGGACGGGAAATGCGAGTCCAACGGCCAGCCCGAAAAATCCCCATTTGTGCTCCACGAGAATGCCGCCGAGCCCCGATCCAATCCCTGCACATGCAGCTGCTCCAATGAGCATCAGTACGATCGGCGTGATGTACTCTCTCCAGCTTGGAGGCTCGCCTCTCTGGTCCGAACCGTTCTTGACCGAAAGCAAGGCGACGGCGATGGCAAACCCTATCCAAGGCAGGATGTTCATCATGAGTATTCCCTCGATCCTATGGACGGATTGTAAGGGATGATGGCCTTGGATGTATCACGAATATTCCGAGTCCAACAAAAGCTCTACTTCTTTTGGGCTCGCGGGTCGGCCAGCACCTCGAATTTCCTTTCCAGGGCCATCCCGTCAACAGTCAAACGAACCATATAAAAGCCGGGCTTGACTCGGTCACCTTGTGGTCCAGCGGGAGTGTCGTGCCAAATTGCCGATATGGGCAGGCCAATTCCGCCGCCGCGACCGTTCTCCGAAGGTTTGGGCGGAGCGGTGTGTAGGTCCCAAACAAATCGGTTCGATCCGGCGCTGTTCTGCAACGGCTGCGGAGGACGAACCCATTCGGGCATGACCGTCAGCAATTTGGGATCGACAGGCTTTGCCGAATCGTCGCTGGAAAAGGCGCGCACCAGTTTTCCCGACGAGTCGAATATCTCGAGTTTGACGGACGGGGCTTTCACTGTACGAACGAGATAGTAATCGATGATCACCCCATCGGGCGGGTTCTTTCCTGCAGGCTCCTCCGGCGGAAGGGGAGTGTCGGTGTTCGTGTTCCGCTCGAGAAGATAGGCGCTCGGAGGCTGGAAGAGGTGATTTCCAGATGTTGCCGATCCATTTTGGATTTCGCGCAGCAGCGAGAAGTTATCCAATATCCAAAAACTGCGGCCATGGGTCCCGACAACGAGATCATCGCCGTGGATGACCAAATCGCGGATGGACGTCGCCGGCATATTGTTCCGGAGCGGATGCCAGGAAGCTCCGTCATCCAAAGAAAAATACACGGCCTGCTCAGTCCCAGCGAACAACAAGCCTTGCTGCCTTGGATCTTCCTTGACGGTATTAACGGGGCCATCAGGCAAACCCTCGATTATTTCGATCCAAGTCTTCCCGCCGTCATGGGTTTTCAGAATGTGCGGTTTCTGGTCGTCGACACGGATACGATTTATGGCCGCATAGGCTGTATCTTTGTCGAAATGGCCCGCATCCATGATGGAGACTTTGCTCCAGCTTGTCAGTTGCTTAGGGGTGACGTCTGACCAGTTCTTGCCGCCGTCCCGAATGATCCAGATGAGGCCGTCGTCCGTCCCACACCAAATCGTCTTGCCGTCTTTTGGTGACGGGGCGACGGTGTAGATCACGCCTCGCCTCGGCATGGTTTTGAGTGCGTCGGTTCTGTAGACGCCGACGCTGTCGGGTACGTCCGGGTGTTCTCTCGAGAGGTCTGGGCTGATGACCTCCCAGGTCTTCCCTCCGTTGCTCGACTTCAGAAGCTTTTGTGCAGCCATATATAGTGTATGGGGATCTGTGGGTGAGAAGAGGAGTGGTGAGGTGCGGAGGAACCGCAGACCAAGCTTTTGGCGATCGGGGCCAACCTCATCTATCTCGCCAGTATCTTTATGATATCGGCTGCCCTTCCCACCATATATGAGATTGGGATTCAGGGGATCGGGGGCGACATAGGCGTACTCATCCGCGCCGACCGGATGCCATTCACGGAATGTGATTTGGCCGTCGTTGCCCCGACTCGCTGTGCCTGTCGAACCGCTTTCCTGTTGGCCCCCATAGACGTTGTATGGAAATTGGTTGTCGGTAATGACATGATAGAATTGAGCGGTCGGCTGGTTGTACCAACTGCTCCACGTTTCGCCACCGTTAACGCTTACGCAGGCGCCTTGATCTGCCGCGAGCAAAATGACTTCCGGATGCTGCGGATTGATCCAAATGCGATGGTAATCGTCGCCGCCCGGGGAGCCTTTGATGCAGGTCCAGTTCTTTCCACCATCGGTCGACCTATATGTGCTAGTGTCGGCCGTATAGACGATTTCCGGATTCTTGGGGTCAACTTTAATTTCTGCGAAGTCGCTGCCTCTGCTGACCAGTCTTCTCTCCTTATTGACTAACGACCAGCTGTTTCCCGCATCGTCGGAGCGATAGATGCCGCTGAGCTGACCGGAATCCACTGTCGCATACAGGATTCTGCTGTTCGAGGGCGAGATGGCGAAGCCGATTCGGCCGAGGCCCTGAGCGGTGGTCGGAAGCCCACCGGAGAGCTGCGTCCAGTGGCCACCGCCGTCAGTCGATTTGTAGAGTCCACTCGTTGGCCCCTGCCACTGCCCGTTCTCCCACGGGCCCTGACGTGCAGCCCACAAATCGGCATAGACGACGTCTGGATTTAGGGGATCGATGGTGACTTGCGTCGCGCCGGTGTTTTCATCTTTGTAGAGCACCTTGTCCCACGTCTTTCCGCCGTCGAGGGATCGATAGACGCCTCGCGTTTCGTTTGGACCATAAGGATGGCCGAGGACTGCGGCGAACACTCTATCCGGGTTCTCGGGGTCGACTGCGAGGCCGCCGATTTGTTGGGCGTCATCAAGTCCGAGGTGGGCCCATGTCTTCCCTCCGTCGGTCGAACGGTACATACCGTTGCCTGTCGAGAGATCGGGCCTCTGGATGCCTTCCCCGCTGCCGACGTAGATCACATCCGGGTGGGATTCGCAGACTGCCACATCGCCGATCGAGCCGGTCGGTTGGTCA
>JAYROD010000166.1:0-3362 GCA_041911835.1 Fimbriimonadaceae bacterium
ACGAGCGAATGGCCGCTCAAATCGGGGACTGTCGAGGGACCGATCAAACTTCGACTGGATGCGACCGTCAAGGACGCAGCGGCCGCTAAAGGCACGAAGCAGGTCGTCGTCACAGGCACCGCGTCGCGGTTGACGTTCAATGACGAAAACCGAACGATTACCCTCTCCGGCGATGTGCACTTGGAGGGCGACGATTCGGTGATCGGCGGAACCGTGGACGCTTCGAAAGCCGTTATACGGCTCAATGAAATGCACGAGGTCATCGAAGTGAGCTTTGAAGGGCAGCCGGGGCGCTCTACGCTCAGGGAGTCCGGCGGCCGATGAAGATCTACGCCGAGAATCTTGTCAAGCAGTACAAGGGGCGTCGCGTTGTCAACGACGTCAGTTTTGACCTCAGCCAAGGCGAAATCGTGGGCCTGCTCGGACCAAACGGAGCCGGCAAGACGACTACTTTTTACATGATCACCGGCCTGATCAAGCCGAACGAAGGCTCCGTCAAGTTCGATGAGGAGGTGGTGACCAGTTGGCCAATGTACCGGCGAGCGAGAGTCGGGATTGGATACTTGCCGCAAGAGACCAGCGTCTTTCGAAAGCTCACTGTCGAAGACAACATCCGCTTAGTGCTCGAAATGAAGGGTGCGAGCAAGGTCAAGATTCGCAATATGATCGAGGAACTCTGTGAAGAACTCCACATCACTCGGATCCTACACAACATGGCAGGGGTGCTTTCTGGCGGCGAAAGAAGGCGGGTAGAGATCGCCAGAGCGCTGGCTTCGGAACCGAAATTCATTCTGCTCGACGAACCGTTCACCGGGATAGACCCGGTAACCATCGAAGAGATCCAGTCGATCCTGTTCAAGCTCAAAGAGCGAAACATCGGAATCCTTATCACAGACCATAACGTCGCAGCCACCCTGAAAATCACCGATCGCAATTCGATACTCATCGACGGGAAGATCATCGCCCAAGGGACCGCTGCCGAGATCACCGGGAACGAACTGGTTCGGAAACACTATCTGGGCCAACAGTTCGAAGGAGATTCCGGATCCGCTCCGTTGCTAGCTGAAAATGGGAGACGCGAGACCTCTGGACGCCCCGAAACGCCCGACGAAGCAAAGGAAGAACCCGATATTGAAGCGGATTGATCGCCTGATCATTCAAGAGCTCTTTGGCCCATGGGGTTTTGGAGTCGCGATCTTTACCGTGCTCATATTGGCCGGCACCTACCTGCTCAAGATCACGGACTTCATCGTTTCCGGAGTCAGCGTTGGAATGGTCATTCAGTTTTCGATGCTCCTTCTTCCTGGCGTGCTCGCCAAGACCTTTCCAATGGCTATTTTGCTTGCGACGCTCCTTGCATTCGGACGGCTGAGCGGGGATAGCGAGATCGTGGCGCTTCGCGCCGCGGGTGCAAGCATCGGGCGGATGATGGCCCCAGTCGGAGTGTTCGCCTTCTTCGTCGCCGCGCTCGCTTTCGGACTGAACGAGTTGGTCGTTCCCAGAGCAGCGGTGCGGAAGACCGAACTCGAAGGCGAGATCGCTAAAACACTGGAGCGCATCCAGGGCAAGCCCACGTTTTATCCCGTGTACGAAGCCGGTCAGCTTATGGCACTTGTTACTGCGCAGCAGTTCAATTTTGCCCAAGGAACCCTTCGAGGCGCGGTGGTGACGAGCTATGACAAAAGCGAGAAACCAACCTATACCCTCTACGCTCAAGAACTCGTCTTCCAGCCTGGAAACGAGGGAGGGATCAAGGACTGGAGAATTCGAGGCGGCGCAACGCTGCAGTCGGTCGATGGCCGAACCCATATCGCCTTGCTCGGCGATGCCTGGCCCGGCATAATGAACCGGCTCGACGCCACCCCGCTCGACATCCTTTCGCAAACTCAAAAAGACCCTGATCTTCAGAGCATGAGCCAGCTGGAGATTCAAATTGACCGCGCCAGAAAGAATCCCAAGATCGAAAAGGCACAGATCGCGAACCTCGAATACATCTACTACAACAAGATCGCTCTACCACTTGCGGCGCTCGTCTATGCGTTGGTTGGAGCACCCCTGGGAATCCGCAATCACAGAACGGCGGCAGCGTCCGGGTTCTGGATTTCTGTCATCATCATTTTTGGTTACATGATGCTCGCCAATTTTATGGCGGTCTATGCCCAAGGAGGGGTGATCCCGGCCTGGTTGGCCAGCTTCACGCCCATCGCTATCGGCCTTGTGGTCGCGGCGATTGCGATTCATCGGAAGAACGGCTAAGTTGGATATCGTCAGCATCCTGTTTGTGCTCGGCATTTGCGTGATGGGCGGCGCGATCGCCTATGGCGCTGATCTGCTCGGTCGTCATATCGGCAAGAAACGCCTCAAGCTCTTCAGTTGGCTCCGTCCGAAGTACACGGCTGCGGTGTTGGCGGCGCTTGCAGGATTCTTCATCCCGCTCATCACAGTCGGGATCGTGTATGCCCTGAGCCGGGACGTCAGGGTCTGGCTGACGGAAGGACGACAGGCCGTCGCCCAAAGAGACCTTGCGATCAAGCAGCGGGACCAGATGACGAAAGAGGCCAAAGAGAAGGCCAATGAAGTGGAAAGCCTGACTTCGCAATCGAAGATCGCCCAGCTCAATTTGCAGCTCAGCAACGACAAGGTCAAAGACCTTAAGGCGAACATCGGCAAGTTACAGGATCAAGCCGCGAAGCTGGGAGAGTCCGTGCGGAAAGCGCAAGCCCAACTGGCGGAGGCGCGAAGAACCTATCAGTCCTTGAGGCGACAATATGATGCGCTTCAGCCTGAATACAAGCTCGCGATCCAAACCCGCGACGAAGCGATCAAGCAGCGGAACGAAGCGCATAAAGAGCTTGATCGGTTGAATGGCGAATTGGCTGCGAAGGACAAGGAAATCAAGGACCGGCAGCTGCGGCTTGACACGCTCACCAACGACTTCAAGGCTTTTCAGAAATTGTCGGATGACAAGATCGCCGATCAGAATCGCCTGCTCGCCGATGGCGCGAAGAAGCTCGAGTCCCTTCAAAGCGACATCGAGGCTCGCAAGCTAGAGCTGGATCGGGTTCAGTCGGAGCTGGACGCTCTCAAACGCAGCTTCAGCAGCCTGCAGCAGGGATTTGGGTCGGGCCGAGCGAACCCCATGATCTTTGCGAAATCAGACGAACTGGCTCGCTCCGTCATCCCCGCCAGTGCATCGGAAGGTGAAGTGCGGTCTATCCTCATGTCTGCGGTTCGCACAGCCCGAATGCTCGCGAGTTCTCGAGGCGCCGTCGATCCCGGAGGCGGCGAGGCAACTGCCGGATTGTTCAACGCGGACCATGACACGCTCGACGCGGTCAAGAAGGGATCTGGCTCGAAGGAGC
>JAYROD010000167.1:0-4094 GCA_041911835.1 Fimbriimonadaceae bacterium
CACTATCACAAATAATCGGCAGGCGTTTCCTTGCCGCCAGGGTCAAGCCCGATTCTCGTAGCAAGTCGGACACCTTCTTCGTTCCAGTGAGCCCGAGGGGTCTCATGGAGTCCCCCGGCTCCGCGCTCCGAAAGAATAGCGCACCTTCGCACGCCTTTGGGTCGAGCACTTCGCTCAAGGGGCCAAGTTCGCTTTTGAAAAGCCCCGGATCGCAATGCACAGCCTCGATCATCCAGCCAAAAACCGGACTCTCGGTAGTCCCTGGAGTCGTCAGCGGGTATTGAAACGGCTCGGATTGCTGCAATTGGCGGAAGTGAACCTGGTCTCGAGCCCATTCAATCGCGACGGTTCCACCTTCGGGGGTCAGCGCGCCTTTTTCCGATTCGATCAAGCCCTGAATCAGGGCCCGAGTCTGCTCGAAATCGAGTGGCCCCCCAAGCACTTCGGCCGCCATCCGCATCGCCCGTTTGAGCAGTACAGCCGGCAGCCCTAGTAGCTTTGAGCGCGAGAACGCCACGTCGCAGTCGCTCGTCAGAAACTGAAGCGGCCCGTTCAGTGGGGCCTCCGTCTGCTCGAGCGCGGCCGCAGCGGCTCCGTTGAGGAACCGATCTTCATCTTCTGCGATCGAGGCGAGGCGGGTCGCGGCCTCGAGGAAGCTTGGATTGATCGAAACAAGTTCGGGAACGACGCGATGGCGGATGCGGGCCCGGGAGAATCGGGTGTCCTCATTGGCCGGGTCGTCGTGGAACCAAAGATTGCGCTCCATGCAGAAGGCGCGCGTTTCCGATTTATCGAACGCGAGCATGGGCCGCACAATGATGCCGCGCCGCGCCGGAATCCCCGCCATCCCACCGACCCCGGCGCCGCGGGCGAAGTTGAGGATCATAGTCTCGACGAGATCGTCGCGGGTGTGGGCAGTGGCGATTAGGGAGCACTGCAGTTCCCCCGCCGCCTTCTCCAGGAACGCGTAGCGCGCGCGGCGGCCAGCCTCTTCGATCCCGATCTTCAAGTCGCGCCCAAGTTGGGGGACATTCGCCTCCCCGCGCACGAACGGAACGCCCAGTTCCTCGGCATATTGGGCGCACCGCATCGCCTCGTCGTCGGCTTCGGATCGCTGGCCGTGATGAAGGTGCCCGGCCACGACGTCGATGCCCGCTTCCTTGAGCAGGGTGAGCATGCAGGTGGAGTCGGCGCCGCCGCTATAGGCCGCGAGAACTCTGTCGCTGGGTCGAACCAACCCCGAACGGTTCAGGTGATCCATGAAGCGTCCCAGCATCGTTTCATGTTACCGGCAGGAAGGCGATTGGGCCCAATTGCTAGAAATTTGGCGTTTTTTCACGATTGCGGCAAAGATCGAATAGCCAGGGGGTCATAATGGATTCCAGCAGTTCGATTTTCGACGATCCCTGCCAATTTGCGCCACAAAGCCGTGGCGATCCGGTCCGATAGGGCCACCCTAAAACCATGGAAAGTTCAGAACGCTAGCGCCGCCTTCTTCGGCGGCGAACCACCGCGGGGCCTCGGCCTCTCCGGACCATAAAGGAATTGCCGCTATGAAGATCGACGTGAAAACGTTCTTAGACCGCCTTCGCTCGCTTTCGCGAATCCGCAACCCGCAGATCGTTCGCGAAGAGCTTGAGGGAGCCCGCCCAGAGGACATCGCCGAGGGCTTTCAGAGACTTTCGGTCCAAGAAGGGCTCAACGTTCTCACGCAGCTCGACGACTTCACCGCGGCACAAGTCCTCATCGAGCTTCCCACGGAGACCGCGCGGCAATTTCTGAACGAGCTGCCCGATTCGACGCTCGCGTACTACCTCGACATCCTGCCGATGGACGACGCGTTGGAACTGCGCGAAGAGCTCGGACCCGATCGCTTCGACGCGCTGTTGGAGGTCATCCCGAAGGAGGACGCGCAGGAAATCCGGCGGCTGCTCAGCTATCCCGAGCGCTCGGTCGCCCGATTCATGACGGAGGACTTCTTCTTCGTCGGGCCAGACGACCCGATGGAGGATGTCATCTCCGACATTCGGCTGGCGCCCGAAGGCAAATATGAGACGGTCAACGACATTTATGTGCTCGACGAAGACCGGCATCTACTCGGCGTATTCAGCCTCCGCCAGGCCATCCGCGCTTTGCCGACCGAGACCGCTCGAGACATTATGGTGTCCGACGTCGTGACGGTCACGACCGCGACAGATGCGGAAGAGGCGGGCCGAATGGTCGCTCGTTATGGCTTCTATGCGATGCCGGTGCTCGACGAGCGCGCCCGCATGGTTGGCATCTTCACGGTAGACGATGCTCAAGAGATCGTCGGCGAAGCGGATACGGAAGACATCCTGAAGCTCGGCGGCGTCATGGGCGATGCGGAGTCGTACCTCTCGCTCAACGTCTATCAACTGGCAAAGCGGCGCTTTCCTTGGCTGCTCGCGCTGTTCATTGCGGAGACATTCACCGGCTCGGTCCTCCGATATTACGGACAGGGCGGCGGGAACGATGAGTTGAAGCTCTCGCCCATTACGTATTTCATCCCGCTCCTCATTGGCGCGGGGGGGAACAGCGGATCGCAGACCACAACCACCATCACGCGCGCGCTCGCGGTCGGCGAAGTCAAGCCTTCGGATGCGCTGCTGATCTTGCGGCGTGAATTCGCGACGGCTTTGGTCGTTGGGCTCTTGTTGGGCCTCGCCGGGTACGGACGCGCGCTGCTGTGGGGGACGGGGTTCAATCTTTCGCTCGTTGTGGGCCTGGCACTGCCGGCGATCGTCATTTGGGCGACCTCGGTTGGCTCGCTGCTGCCCTTGGCGGCTAAGCGGCTTGGCATCGACCCCGCGGTAATGAGCGCCCCCTTCATCTCGACCTTTGTCGATGCGACGGGGCTCGTGATCTACTTCGAGATCGCGCTGCAAGTTCTAGGGAAGAATCTGTTGGTATAGATTTCGGAGAACGGCACCGCGAACTTCAATCCAACGGCGCTCAGTCCCTGAGTCATGCGTCCTCGCCGCAGATGGATTTGGAGGCTGGCCCTAGGCGTCATCGCGATCATCGGTATGGGAACTTGGTTTCTCCTGCGCTCTCACGCTTTCGATCCGTACTTATTCCTCGCGGGCCAATCACCAACCGATGTCACCGTTCAGGGACCTGGCTCTTGGGGGCCAAAAGAGTGGCGCACGTACTCTTGGAAAGGGGATTGGCGACTGGTTTCGGCTCAAGCCAGTCGCGAACTGCCGACACTCGGACTGAACAAAGAGCCCGAAAGTCGATACCTCCCGGATTCCGAACTATGGATGGGAGAAAAGACCGATGGCGGGCTCTGTGGAATCGGCACGGATCACAGCGTCCTGATCGTCCGTGGACGAGCTCAACCCATAACCGCGCACAGGATGACGGACGGCGATCCGGCATGGGTGACGGTCGTCGTCTCGTCGGACATAGAAGACAATTGGGTGAACATCGTCCGCTATACGTTTTTCGCGTACCGGTACTGAGCCGAAACTAACTTCGGTCTCATTTGAGTCCTAATGCATCAGGTTGCTGCGGGCGGAAGTCGGAGCGAGAGAGCCCCGAGGCATCGACGCGGGAACTGATTTTGAGGCTGAATCTCCGAAATTGCGACAAGAACCGCGAGGCAAAATGCCTACAATTGGAATCGTTAGGCACGATTTACGTCTAAAAATGCGTAAGCTACTGATAACTCAAGCTCCGCGAGCCACCATGAAGAAACTGACCAGAACCGTTTTCGCCGTTATCGCCGGCATCTCCCTTTTTGCGGGGATCGCTCAGGCCCAGCCCCCTGACAAGGATACGCAGGCCAGCGCCGCTCCGCTGACGGCCGACACCAAGGCCGCCGTCATCGACCGAATGGGCCAGATCATCACGAAGAGCGCCTTCGCGGAAGGCGTCGACTTCTCCAAGTGGAACGAGTACCTGGCCGCAAGCAAGGACGCCATCGACAAGGCCGACACTCCCGATGCGTTCGTCGGCGAGCTCAATCGCGTGCTCCAGAAATTCGGCTCCAGCCACATCGTACTGTCCTCGCCCCGAGCGGCGACCCAACGCAAGGAGCAGAAGATGGTGGGCCTCGGCGTCTTCGAGCA
>JAYROD010000168.1:0-7900 GCA_041911835.1 Fimbriimonadaceae bacterium
CCATTGCAGTCCCATCGAAAGGCAGGGCGCCGCAACGAGAACGACTCCGGTGACGTTCATCGCCCCTGAAACTCTGTCTCGAGCCCTCCTCGTGAAGAACAGGATGCAGGCGACGATCAAAAGGACCGCGATCCACCAAATCGTCACGATAAGGCCCTTATCCACTGGAGGTTCCTGGCCGCGCAGGGAGACCCATACATGCCCGAAAGCGAAGTAGGCCGCTGAGACAGCGGATGCCGCCAGGGCGCCGCGCCACACGCTTCGCGAGATCAGCCCCAGCACCAGCCAGAGCAGCCCAACGATTCCGAGCGCGATGAGAAGCGGCATGACGATCTCGCCGGGTCCGATCAATCCCATATTGCTCGAATAGAGCGAGAGGATCGGAAATGCCGCAAAGAGAAGGGGATAGAAGATGCGATACGGCTTCAAGACGCTTTCCGCTCGAGGAGGTAGAGCGTTCGCGCCGTCCCCTCGATTCTCTCCTTGGTGAGCAATTTCCAGTGCGCGTCGAACGCCGACTCGAATCCGACCTCCGAGTAAGCGTCGAAGACGTCCTTGCGTGTTGAGAGCATCCGCTGAACTTGGGAATCCTCCTTGGGCACGAACTCGATAATCAGGTGTCTGGCGCATCGGGCCATGAATTCGCTGATTCGAGACAGCGGTACGTTGTTTCCGATCGCCAGGTGGTGAACGAGTGCTAAGGCCATCGCCACGTCTGCAGGCCCCCTATCGAGCAGCGACTCCCGCTCTTCATGGGCCCACCCAAGCCGCGGACTGGGATTTGAGAGGTCTTGGACGAGTGGGAGTTGGAACTCATCCGTGGATTCGGTCACTCTCCTGTAGGCCTCCTCGACGGCGTATGGGTCCATTTCCAGCCCGATCGTTGGGATTCCCTGCTTGGAGGCGATGTCGCTCATTTCGCCAACGTTGGAGCCAAGGTCCCATACCATGGAAATGGGCTTCGACAGACTGTCGAGATACCGCGAAACGAGAGTCTTCTTGGCCTGCATGGCTTCTTGGCTGTAGTTCGTTTCGGAGTAGTAATCGCTCCACGTCGTCTTTTTTGACTCCAGACTCAATGAACGAATGAGGGATATCATCCCGTCAATCATTGCGACAAGGCCGTTTCGGTTCACAGAGAGCGATCTTTGAGTCGGTGCGGCGGTGGCGGCCCGCGTCTGCACTTTCGCATGAAGGTGGATGTGGGCCGCGATCTGAAAATTGAATCGTGTCTTTCGGGGCAAGAGCTCGCTGGCTAGATCGAGGGGGAATCCGTCGATAAAATCGCGCAGCCAAATGCCCAATCTTACGTCGCGCTTATTCATTAATAAGAGTGGCGCAAGAAAGTGTTGGCAAAACTGTCTATACGCTACCCAAGGTGAGCCTTCTTCATAAGGCTCAAACGATAGCGTATCGATATGGATTGGGCGCCCCTTATTGAATTGGATGTTGTAGGCGCTTGCGTCCTTAAGCACGAAGTTCCATTTCAAAACTTCTTTCTGAATCTCAAGCGTGGCCAGAGCCGCCGCCTTTAGTTGCGAAAAGCACCATTCGTAAGGGTAGGAGATGAACGGGATCCGCTGAGGCTCGATGATCAGGGCCGCATCGGCAGTGCGCGCAAGCCCGATGTCAGCTTCCACCGAAGGAATGAGTAAGCCCGCCTCGATCAGCGCATCGAAGGCTCCCGACTCGGCGAATTGCCGATAGTGAGACTCGTAGACGCGGTTGACCTGTCTCAGCAGGCGGCCGTCTTCGACGAATATGAACCCACTTGGATCTCGGAATGATCCTGGATGGAGATCGCTATGAACTCCGGACATCGGGTTCAGATGCGGTACGAGCCTTTCTGTGGGCCCATCCGAACAGCGCTTTGAGGTGTCCCTTGAACGCAAATATCGATCCAGCAAGCCCGGCAATCAAGAACTGAGTCACAAAACTGCCTGTACCAGGATCTAGATATGCCGAAAGAGTTGAAGGGACGATATGCATTTGCGATGTCAACATGTTTTCATTTCCCGCGCAAATCGAAAGACTCTCTTCTTCTGCGCTTCTGCGGGCCGCGTCATTTCTGATCGATCCGATTTGCTCTGATGGTCTCTACTACCTATCCAAAATTGCGAGTTCCCGCATCGTCTCTAAAGCCAGCCAAAACTCCAGCTTTTTCCATACATTGTGCTGATCCAGACAAGATTCGCAAGAGGAAAGTTCAACTGACGATGATTTAGCCGACAGACAGAATCGCCGGGCCTCGGAAGGCTCGGTTCCCCAGCGAGACGCCCCGAACGTTCAAGGAAGGTACAATGGTCGGGTCGAATCCCTCGCGGCCAGCCAATTTCGACCTTGGGTGCCGCAGGCTCGGCCAGACCAGCACGCAGAGGCGCGCATTGCAGAAAAAACCAGTTTCAAGATCATCGTCCCGTACTCGGACTAAGCCCTCGGGTACCTCGAATACAGAAATCATCGTCAACTGCTCGCTGAGAGAGACCCGGATCGCCGTTCTCGAAGACGGGCAGCTTCAGGAATACCGCGTCGAGCGCGAGGAGCGCGTCGTGGGCAGCATCTTCAAGGGCATCGTCCAGAACGTGCTGCCCGGAATGGATGCAGCATTCGTCGACATCGGCCTCGAACGCAACGCGTTCCTCTATGTGGCGGATATTCTTCCCGACGAAGGACAGGATAACAGCCCGGCTTCGATCAAGCGGAGCGAGCTCCGGCGCCGGAAGATCAAGGAGCTGATCCGTCCAGGGCAGGAGATCATGGTGCAGGTCACCAAGGGCCCCAGAGGCACGAAGGGAGCCCGCGTAACAACCAGAATCGCACTTCCGGGCCGCTACGTCGTGCTCATGCCTGAAGGCAACCATGTCGGCGTCAGCCGCAAGATTGAAGATCGATCCGAACGCGAGCGGCTCCGACGGGTGGGCGACAAGATCATTCCGGATGGGTTCGGGCTCATTCTGCGAACCGAATGCGAAAGCCGGACGGAGGCCGAACTCCGGGCCGACGTTCAGTTCCTCGTCCAGCTCTGGGCGCAAGTCCTCGAGAGCGCCAAACGCCAACGTGCCCCCGCCTGCGTCCACCGCGATCAGACGCTGCTCTATCGCACGATTCGGGACGTCTTCGGCGAAGAGATCGACAAAATGGTCATCGACGACCCGGACGAGTACGAAAAGGTGCATCTCGTAGCAGGAGTCGTCGCTCCGAAGCTTCGAAACAAGATAGAGCTGTACGATCGGGATACGCCGATTTTCGACTTCTACAACATCGAAAAGGACCTCGAGCGGTTGCTCGAACATAAGGTTTGGCTGAAATCCGGCGCGTACCTCGTCATCGACGAAATGGAAGCCCTCACCGCCATCGACATTAACACCGGCAAGCAGGTCGGATCGACGTCCCTGAGCGACACGATTTTACGGACCAATATGGAGGCCGCCGACGAAGTCTGTCGCCAACTCCGCATGAGGGATATGGGTGGCATCATCGTCATTGACTTCATCGATATGGAGTCGGCCGATGATCGCAAGAAGCTCTTGAACCATTTCACCAAACGGTTGGAAAGGGATCGCGCCAGGACCCGTGTGGGGCGCATTTCATCGCTCGGGCTGCTCGAAATCACCCGAAAGCGAACGGGAGAATCGGTCACCGAGGCCATTTCCGACGTCTGCCCGATGTGCACCGGCCAGGGTCGTATCGCTTCAAAGGAGACTGTCTCGCTCTGGATCGAGCGCGACATGAGACGTCGGCTTGCCGAATCGGGCAATGCTTTCCTCATCGAATGCCACCCGGCGGTGGTGGAGTCGCTCATCGGCGCCGACGGAGAGAACGTCGAGGACCTCGAGCACGAACTCAACCGGGGCATCTATCTTCGAGCCAATTTCGACTTCGCCTTCGAGGAGTACACGATTACGTCCGGCACGATCGACGAATTCGACGCGAATCAGATGGGATATCGCCGCGCCCAAGTGCTCGAATGCAATGTCCGCCGCTCATCGTTCGAGAACCTGAACAAGGTCATCGGCTGGACGGATGCAGGATATTACATCGAGCTTCTCGATGGCGTCGGCCACGTTGGACATCGGGTCAAGGTTTGCTTGCAGGACATTCGTCGGTCCTTCGCCGTAGCGGACGTCATTCTTCCGGGCGCCGCAGTAGTGTCTCGCAGCATCGGCTGAGGTTGGGATGCTCAATCCGCAGCGACAATCGCTCATCGGTGGATTGATCGCCGGCGGAGTCGTCGCCGTTGGTTTCGGCGTGATCATCGCTTTCTTCCTCTCGGTCGCGCTCGGGCTTCTGCTTGCCTTTGGGGGCATCGCCGCGTCGATCACGGGACTGCTTTGGGGTCAGAAGATCGCTGCGGGTCAGCCGAAAAGCGCCGCTTGGAATGAGGTCCCGGATTGCCAGATCATCGCCCGGTTTTGCCTCAATCCCCAGGGTGACATGGCATTCGACACCGATCCCGACCAGAGCCAAGAGCTTCGTTACTTCGTGCAGATCGCCTTCCATGGCGGCGGCAGGGGCGAGTTTCGATGCGCCCCGGAGGTCTACTTCCAGTGTGGCGAAGGGATGCGGGGGGCGGCGGACTTCCAAGGGGACTGGCTGGGCCGATTTCGACCCTTCGCTCGTGGCACAGAGCCGGAACAGTCGATCCTTTGAGGTCGTGGCACCTCTTCAAGCCGCCAAACTATAATGAATCGCAATGGCTGATCTCGCTCAAACATGGTCCAGTGCGCTTCCGGAAGTCCGGAATGGCGTCACCGGCGTCGGGGTTTGGACGGCGTTGAACAGCTGCGTTCCAGTCGTATTAGAGAACGGAACGTTGGTAATTGGGCTTCCACACGAGGCGACCGAGTTGGCGGGTCACCTCAAGCTCGCAAACACCAAGGCGCTCATCGAGCGGGTCATGTCGGCCAAGCTCGGAGAAACAGTGACGTTGCGAGTCATCGAAGGAATCACCCCTCAAGACTGGGAAACGATCAAGCGCCGCGATGTCGAATCACAGAAGCTCCAGGATCTGGCACTCGCCCGCGCAAAAGCGGAGATGGAGGCCCGATCAAGCTGGGAAACGGTTTACGAGCAGATCGGCCGCAAGTATGCCGCCATCAGCAACAAATCGATGCCCCAGAGCCGAGCCATGTTCTATCGGGAAGCGCTCGAGATCGTCGTGCAGGCACGCAAATCTCAAAATCACCATGACGAATTGAGCGAGAGAAACTTCGCTCGCTGTATCGAGCGGGTGTCTCAGTTCTCCGAGGTGCCCAGCGTCCTCGTTGCGCTCGACGTCATGAGCATGACCGGCGAGTAGATGGCGGAGGCCATCGTCCTCGGCTCGGGCACGAGCAGCGGAGTGCCTGTGCTCGGCGTCCGCTACAGCGCGGAGTATCTTGCCAACCCCAAGAATCACCGTACGCGACCGTCGATTCTGATCGCGGGTTCCAGTGGGAATATCTTGGTCGACTCAGGCCCGGACGTCCGTTCCCAGCTCCTGCGGGAGCGGATCGAGATGGTGGACGCCGTCATCATTACGCACACTCATGCCGACCACATCATGGGCCTGGACGATCTTCGCTCATTCTGCCTCGTTGCCAAGAAGCATCTGCCGATTTACGCCAGCCCCGAGGCGCAGTCGGACATTCGCCGCATCTTCCCCTATGCTTTTCAGCCAGGGCCACCTGGAGTGGAGGTCCCAGCCTACGACCTGATCGATGTGCAGCCAAGACAGAACCTATGCGGCGAAGAGGTGAAGACTTTCTGGGTCGAACACGGGCCGACTCCAGTCTTGGGCATTCGAGTCAATGATTTCGCCTACCTTACGGACGTCAATCACATTCCCAAGCCAGCCATGAGAGAGCTCCGTGGGCTGGAAACGCTCATCATGGATGCGGTGCGCATTCGCCCTCACCCGAACCACTTCAACCTCGAGCAAGCAATCGCGGCGGCGGAAGCAATCGGCGCCCGAAAGACCTACTTCACGCACCTGAGCCACGACTACGATCACGACCTCACCAATGCTGCCCTTCCCAGCGGCATCGAGCTCGCCTTCGACGGCCTTCGTATATCGCTCTAGGTTCGCCAATTCAAAAACCTCGCAAAATCCTCTAATTCTTCCCTAACGGCGCCCGGCAATATTGCCGAAGGAATAGTATCGCTCGAAGCGTTTAGGCGCGGGCAAGGAAGCACATGGCAAAGGTGATCGCAGGGATTTTGGCGTTGGTGGCCCTTGCTGCGAGCATCCTTTCCGGCGTCGAACCCGTCGCTTGTCTATTGCGGGCGGTCATTGCATATGTCGTCGGATGGTTCGCGGCCCAGCTATGGTATGTATTCTTTACAATACGCGTTCAAAGCCATCATCCCGCACGGGTGGCCGGAGAAACCAGAGAGTCGACGCAGCAGTGAATAGCATTCAGCACTAATTGAGGAACACGATATGCCGCTTTCTCCGGAAGCTCTGAAAAAGGCCTGGGTCGACTTCAAAGTCTACAAATCGCCGCAAGCGCGCGCGGACATCATCAATCATTTTTCATACCTCGTGAAGATCACCTCGGGCCGCCTCGTCACGAGCATTCCGGGCGGCTTGGACCGAGAGGACCTCGTCGGAGCCGGCGTCATCGGCCTCATCAAGAGCGTCGACCAATTCGATCCGACGCGCGACGTTAAATTCGAGACCTACGCCATCGCGCTGATCCGGGGAGCCATCCTCGAGATGCTCCGGGACGAGGATTGGGTGCCTCGAAGCATCCGCGAGAAGCTCAAGGCGCTCGATCGGGCCAACATGGCTCTCGAAACGGAATTGGGCCGTCCACCGAGCGAGCGCGAACTGGCTGAAAGGCTGAGCTTGAGCGACGAGGAAGTTGGCGAGCTCATGGTTCGGATGGGACGCACCAACGTTTACAGCCTCGACGACATCCTCGCTACCGGCGACGCGGACGACCATATCCATTTCGTCGAGATGATCGTCGACGAGACTTCGAATCCGGCAGGTGAAACCGAGGGTCGCGAAATCCGGCGAATATTGGCGGGGGGTGTGGACCGCCTTCCCGAGCGGGAACGGCTCGTCATCGCCCTTTATTATTTTGAAGGCTTGACCTTCAAGGAGATCGGGCGCGTCCTTGGCGTCAGCGAATCACGCGTCTATCAATTGCACACGCAGGCCATGGGCCGTCTGAGGACTTTCCTTCGGGAGCAAGGAGCGGCACAAGTCGCGTAAGGCGCGATGGGCGATATCGAGCGCGTTCACCATATTCAGAGCGCCTATGGAGTGGGCAAATCGCCGGTCCGAATCGGATACGACCCTAATCGGCGCAACCGCCACCACGACCCTCCGCAAGATCAGCCCGAAGACACCGTCGAATTATCGGATGAGGCCGTCGATCCCACGCCAGAGCCTCCAGAGTCCCCTCAAGAACCTGATACTTCAGCCGGTTTGGACTTCGCCGCGTAGTCCCTCGGCACAGAATGTGCAGCTTCGGCGTTAGAACACTCTGGCGCCCGACCTCTCCCGCATGGCGGGTAGCATACACGGGACCCGGTAAAAGAACGAGGAGTAAAGGAACTTGACCAAACCGAATTTGATTGGCCTAGCCCTGGCGGCGACGATGGCCCTGGCCGGATGCGGCTCGAAAGGCGGAGATAGTGGTACGGTGGCCACGGTGGGTGGAAAACCCATCACGATGGAGCAGTATCGGAAGTACCTGGAAAACAAGGCGAACGTCCAGGTGAACGTTCAAGGCCAAACGGCCAGCTTGCCGACGGCTATGCCGCTCGGGTTTCAAGCCCTTGAAGACCTCATCAGCCAGCAGATTCTCCTTCAGCTCGCCGCGGAAGAGGGTGTTGCCCCGACCCCCGCCGACGTCGACGCCGAATTGGCATTCCGAACCAAGCTGAACCCTTCGTTCGTGCAATCCCA
>JAYROD010000169.1:0-1925 GCA_041911835.1 Fimbriimonadaceae bacterium
ACCATACGTGCCGATAGATCCCTGCCCCTTCATAGAACCAACCTTCGCCATGCGTTGCGTCGGCACGGACGGTGACCACATTGTCGCCGCCGTAATTGGCGAAGTCGGTGAAATCAAGCCGGAACGGGGCATAGCCACTCAAGTTTCTTCCCAAGTAGTGGCCGTTGATCCAAACGGTGCTGTCGCGAAAAATGCCGTCAAACTCGAGCGACAGTCGTTTTCCCTCATGTTCTTTCGGGACGATGAAATGCTTGCGATACCATCCGATCGACGTTTCCGGATAGGCTGCGCCGACGCTGCGGCAGCCATGGGAAATGTGAAGCGAGGCCCGGTTGGTGCCGTCGAACGGCGTCTCGATTGCCCAATCATGGGGCAGATCGAGCGTCCGCCAATCGGAGTCGTCGAACTCGAAGCCGATAGCTCCTTCACCGCTTCCGGCCTTCAGGAATGAGTCGCCTAAGCCAAACCCGAAGTCTTTCGTCGGATCGGCAGCGTTTCCAAAAGCGAACTTCCAACCGTCGTCGAAGAGCGTTCTACCGAGAGAAGCGGAATGAATTGCGGCGAGGGCCAACATCGGGACAAGGTTCACGCTTGACATTATGCGGGATGCCCGCAACCTCATGGCCTGAATCGGGGCAATCTTGCGTCGATGGGGACAGTTGAAGGATTGCGGCGAGATCGCAGCGAACGGTTAGCCATGTCGAATAGCATCAGCCGCAGAAAGCTCCTCGCAGCGGGCGTTGGCGCCGCCGCCGCCCCGGTACTCAAGGCTGCCGCTTGGCCTGAATTCTTGCGACGGGGTTCGATCAAGCCGCTCGTGATCAGTTCGCTCAACGGCTTGAACGACCTTAACGGGGGGGCCGAATGCTGTGTTCAACGAGCGTACAGATTGATGACCAGCGGGACGGACGTGCTCGATGCGCTGATCGAAGGAGTGAACATCGTCGAACTCGACCCAAACGATAATTCCGTCGGCTACGGTGGGCTGCCGAATGCGGACGGCGTCGTGCAGCTGGATTCGTGTTGTATGCACGGCCCGAAGAAATGGGCAGGAGGCGTTGCATGTTTGGAAGGCGTCAAGACACCCAGCAGGGTCGCTCGGGCGGTCATGGAATCTACCGATCACCATTTGCTGGTCGGGAAAGGTGCTCAGCAATTCGCCAGAAACATGGGGTTTGAAATCTTCGACGACCTGAATACCGAGGGTTCGCGGCGAGCGTGGCTTGAATGGAAGCGAAGGACCGACTCGGGCCACTATCTCGACCCCAAAAAGCGCGATGAGATCGGGCATGAGGTCCGCATGGCAATGGTCCGCGAAGGCAAGATCGATCCAATGCACGTTTACGGCACGATCAACTGCAACGGCATCAACGCGAGCGGTGAGATCTGCGGCGTCACGACGACGAGCGGACTCGCATTCAAGATTCCAGGAAGGGTGGGCGATTCTCCGATTCTCGGTGCGGGACTCTATGTCGACGGGTCCGTCGGCGCCGCGGGAAGTACGGGCCGGGGCGAGTCCAATCTCTACAGTCTCAACTCGTTTTTCATCGTCGAACAGATGCGCCAGGGCAAGCATCCTAAGGACGCGATGATGGAAGCGATGAAGCGCATGAAGGCCAACACGATCGAGAAACGGCTGCTGGGCGAGGACGGACTGCCGAACTTCGGGATGGAGTACTACGCTCTCGATGCGAAGGGGCGCTACGCAGGATGCAGCACCAACAAGAACGGACGGTTCGCCGTATGCGACGAAAGTGGCCCGCACACTGAGCCGACGGAGTACGCCTGGGAATAGGACGTTTGTTCAGAAAGCGTTCATTTGCGGCTCATCTACCGTTGGGATAGCTCTCGTAGCATCCAGAGCCAGAGGTAATCCTTATGAAACGAATGCTCACCGTGCTCGGCGCCGCCTGCGCCCTAGCGTC
>JAYROD010000170.1:0-8395 GCA_041911835.1 Fimbriimonadaceae bacterium
CAGGCGGAATCCTCCGCCGGGCCCGAGAGATTCCGGAGGAGAAGTGGAACTGGAGCTTCTCCGAGCGCACGCCCACCGCCCGCGAGATTTGCGAGCACGCGTGGATGTGGCTACGCAGCGACCGCCAAGAAATAACGGCCCACCAGGAGGCGATTCCCGACCCTCCTCTGCACCGCACTCAGATGCTCGATTTGCTCGAAAGCGAGAAGGAGGCGTGGCGGGAGCTCATCCAAGCCATGCAGCCGCCCATGCTGGACGAACTCAGGACCAGCCCGGACGGTTATCACCGATCCGTCCGAGGATGTCTGTTCCACATAGCGCAGCACATCGTCAGCAAGAGCGGCCAGATGACCATGCTTCACTTCGAGCTCGGCCTCGATGGAGGCGAACCCTATGACGCTCCGCACCCGAACCGCCTCTACGGCTTCGGCTCTCCCGCCTGGCCCGCACCAAGGAACTAAAACAGAAGGAAAAATCAAATGAACTTAGAAACACAAAACGAAACCAAGGTCGAGCGGATTTCCGATCTCGAACTCGTCGTCACCCGCACCGTCAACGCGCCGGCGCGCCTCGTGTTCGAGGCGTGGACCAAGGCAGAACTCTTCAGGAGGTGGTGGGTGCCCAAATCGTATGGGCTGAACCTGGTTTCCTGCGACATGGATGTTCGCGTCGGGGGGCAGTACCGTTTGGCGTTTCTCCACGAGGGCTCGACGATGGAGTTCTTCGGCACGTACCTCGAAGTGACCCCGAACTCGTGCCTCGTTTGGACCAACGATGAAGGTGACGCCGGCCAGACCGTCACCACGGTGACCTTCGAGGAAAACGAAGGCAAGACGCTCGTCGAGATTCACGATCTTTATCCCTGTGCGGAGGCGGTTGACACCGGATCAACTGGCGCGATGCCCGAAGTGCTCGACCAACTCGAAGAGCTTCTCGCCAGCTTGCGTCCTGAGGCGAAATGACGCATCTGGCAATCCTATATGCTTCTCGCTGGGTCGGGCACCCCGTGCTCGTTGCATGAGATTCGATCGCGATGAGGACGAGGTAATGTCAGGTCCGTGAAGCTGGTCTTTCGAGTTCATGCACTCCAGCGGATGTTTGAGCGAAACGTCTCTCCTGAAGAAGTTGAGGCCGTGTTACTGGAGGGAGAGACCATCGAGGACTACCCCGAAGATTTCCCACTGCCAAGCCGTCTGGTTCTTGGCTTTGTGGGAAAGCGGCCGATTCATGTTGTTGCCGCCGATTCTGTGATTGAGCAAGAGACGATTATAATAACGGTATACGAACCGAGCCCGCTGGAGTGGGACGTGGAATTCAAGTCGAGGCGCGAATGACCTGCATGATCTGTAAGAACGGCCAAACGAAGGACGGAACCACAACCGTCACACTTGAGCGCGGCAAAACGACCGTCGTGTTCAAGTCCGTTCCGGCGCGGATTTGCGCGACCTGCGGCGAGGTCTATTTGGAGAAAGATGTTTCGCAGCGGCTCTTCGCCGAAGCGAGCGAGGCCGCTTCTTCGGGCGTGGAGGTCGAGGTGAGGGCATATGCGGCATAGCGGGATGGGGTGCGAGAATCGGGTAATCCGAATTTCCCCCTCCTCTTGGAGCGTTGCAAGAGGGGGAGGACCGTGAGCGCAGCGTACTGGGTGGGGGTCTGTGAAGCTCTGGACGCGCGGGATGCGCTTGTGGCTGGGCAGCCGGAGGTGCGGCGGTATCGGGGGCGGTACATCGAGATCGACGAACCGCTGTGGCAACGACGCTGGCGGTCGCGACAGCGACGACTATTCCGCAGTAAGGCGATCTGAAATGGCTAAGGGACATAAAGGAGAAAGTTGTTTGCAAGCGGTACGCGACAGCTTTGAGGCGGGCGAGGTTCTTACATACGCTGAAGTCTTTGAAAGGGTCAAGGCCAAAGGCGACTGGACCGATGACAATATCGATCAGAATCTAATGGCTCCCTTGGTCAATCTCGCACCCGCTGCGCGGCACTGGGGAGGCGACCGATTCCTCTTCGTTCATCCCGACGGAAGGTTCGAGCTCTACAACAAGAACAAGCATCCTATTCCGGTCGAATAGCTGACCACAACTAGTGCACGTCAAACAAGCGACTCCATCTTTTCATCCCTCCACACGCCTCGTGTGGAGCGGTCCTGATGATGAGCGCTGAAGTCAGATTCGAGACCCTGCCACATCAGGGATGTAGAGGGATGGACCGTCTCGCCAGACTGAGCGAATTGCGTAGGCAGCTCCAGACATTGAAGCATCTTACGTTTAGGGCAACCTGACTTGAGCAGTGGAACTTGGTTCCGAGCCCAGCACTTTGGGCTGAACGGGCACTTGGTGAAGCCGCCATGAATCGGAACCATCAGGGGCCATCGGGAGTATAGAGTGGAGACAGCCGAATCCGGACAACGCCCGGAGCGGGGGACCCAACCGAATGGGGCGAATCGCTCGAAAGAGCGATGGGTAACTCTTGGCCCAAGCCCGTCAGCTAACCTCGTAGGCTCATCGAGAGGAATGTTGCCCGCCTCGGATCGGCGAAGCGGGGGCCTCCACGTCTGCGGCCTCGTGCCGCCGGAGGATATTTATGGGAAGGGCTCCCGTCCGCGTACTCGCATTTGTCAGCGAGATACTATCTGCCAAAACCCTCGTGCCTATCATACGCGCGCTGAGACTTGACGAGCGCTTCGTCGTCCGGATCGTCAACGACGGCTTCTGCAAGGAATTTGTGGAGTCGCTTGGACTTCCTGTGAAGTACATCCTGGACCATTTCGAGGCGAAGGTAGACCCAGAAGTTCTCGCCGCCTCGGTTGTGCTGATGGGCAAGTCATACGTACAGCCCTCCGAATACGACCTGCTCCGACGGGCTGCTCGTTGGGGCGTTCCAGTTCTGATGGTCGTGCCAGATATGGGGATCGACATCGTTCGAGCCAAGCTCAGGGGTATCGGCGACGACTCGAACGGCGCAATACCTTGGCCTAAGTTCTTGGTGGCCGACCCGAGAACGCGCGCATCCATGCGTTCACTGAATATCCCAGACGACCGCATCGCCGAGTTTGGCAATCCCTATTTCGACGAGCTTTACTTTGAACTCAATCGGGACCATAGCGATTGGGAGCCCGTCGGCATCGGCTACTTTTCGACCCCATTCGAGCTGGATTTCGAGCGGGGGATCCTGCCGGCGAACTATCGCCAGTCACAATTGATCGCTGACATTCACAGAGTCTGTCGGGAGCAGCGTCAGCCGCTGATCGGCAAGCGGCATCCGCAAGTTGACCCTAAACTGTTCAAAGGGATGACCGTCTTTGACGGGACGCCCCTGGAGATGATCCGCACCATTCGCGTCGCGGTCGGTTCCTATTCCACGACCCTTCTCGAGGCCTTTGCAGCCGGCATTCCTGCCATCAGCTACCAGCCCTGGGAGGCAAACATCCGGCAGGACGTCTTTGAGAACCGGATACCGATCGTCAAGACAGCTTCCGAACTGAAAGCCAGCCTTAGCCAGATTCTCAACGATCCGCATAGGCGTCGGGCCACGGAGCACGTTACGTATAATCCTGGATCGGCGCTCTGCGTGGCGCTCGATCAACTCGACGAGCTTCTCGCCAGCCTGGGCCCGTCGCCAGCCAAGTTCACCTCATAATGTGGGGTGTGGTGTTCGCTGCTGCTACCGTCGGTTTGCTCGTCTTTGGCGCTGGTGCGCTTCAGGCACAACCCGTTGTAAGTGACGGCGTGCCAGATAGTTGCGCGTCGCTCAGCGGGAGGACAGTTTGGCGGGTGGCTGGCGATTGCACGTCCGTGGTCATCAAAGCCAACGGAAAGGCCTGGAAGGTTCGCCTGCCGGGTTTCCATACCGAACAAGGAGGATTCTGGTTGCGGTCGATGCTTGCGTTGCCGAGCGAGCGTTTACTTGTCACTCACAACTACGCCGGAGCGTTCGTGCTCGACCAGAACGGGAGGGTGCGCGCCCGCTACAAAGGAGGTCGCTTTCCAGCGGTCATGTTCGACGGGGCTGCAATCCACAAGGATCGGGAGCCTCAGCCACAAGAACCAGCCGGCCTCTACGCTCAACTGATCGCAGCAAGCACGTCTGGGGCCGGCGTCCTTGTCAGGTTCGACGGCGATGCGTCGGCTGTGGCAGTCCTCACCACCGCTCTGAAACCGGTTTGCCTGGTCCGTCTGCAAAACGGAACCTTCGTGCAGGCGGTGCCCGACGCGACGGGCTGGACGATCACCGGAACTGTGGACAGCTCCTTGCCCGTGCGATTTCACCTGAGCGCAACGGGGCGGCTGGCGCTGGTACCCCGGCCACGCTCCGTGTCGGCGCAGCAGAAGCCCACGACGGGCTACGCGCCGGTCAACGGACTCAAGATGTACTACGAAATTCACGGCAAAGGCGAACCGGTGGTATTGCTCCACGGCGCGTTTATGACCATCACCAACAACTGGGACGGTTGGATTGGCGAGCTGGCCAAGACGCGACGCGTCATTGCCGTCGAAATGCAGGGTCACGGCCGGACGGCGGACGTTCCTAGAGATTTCACCTACGAAAACCTCGCCGACGACGTGGCCGCGCTGCTCGATCATCTCAAGATCCCGCAAGCGGACCTCATCGGCTACAGCATGGGCGGAGCCGTGGCGATGGAGTGTGCGATCCGCCATCCAGACAAAGTGCGAAAGGCCGTCCTTATTTCATCCACGTTCCGCAGTGACGGCATGCTCCCAGAAGGGCAGGCAGCGATCTCGAAACTCACGGCGGACGTTTTCAAAGGCTCACCCCTTGAAACCGAGTACAAGAAGCTGAGTCCGACTCCGGACGGCTTTCCGAAGCTCGTCCAGCGACTCGTCGCCATGTTCACGAAAGGCTACGACTTCGGCGCCAACAAGCTGAAGGCCACCCCGGCGCCGATGTTTTTCATCTTCGGCGACGCGGACGGCGTGCGGCTCGAGCACATCGCGGAGATGTTCCGCCTCAAGGGGGGCGAGACCCTCGGCGACATGGGGCCGCGCTCTGCATCGCGATTGGCCATCTTGCCCGACACAACTCACGTGACACTGATGCAACGGATGTCCATCATCGTCCCCATGATTAACGACTTTCTCGACGCCAAGCCGTAGCCGAGCTACGGCGTAAGAATGGTGGGCGGTACTGGATTTGAACCAGTGACCCCTTCGGTGTGAACGAAGTGCTCTACCGCTGAGCTAACCGCCCAAATAGGCTCAAATCTTACCCGGCAGTCCCTTGATTTCGCCTCAACCGCCGGGCTTGCCGGCCTTGGGGATCCTGATGCGGAAACGGCTCCCCCCTTCAGGAACGGGCTCCACCCAGATCGTCCCCCCATGAAGTTGGGCGGCTTTCTTGGCGATCGCAAGACCGATGCCGGTCCCAGGGAATTCATCGCGCTGAAAGAGCCTCTCGAACGGCTCGAAAATCCGCTCGGCGGATTCCGGCCTGATGCCAATCCCGTTATCCGCAACCGTGAAGAGCCAGGCTTCGCCTTCGTCGACGGCGGCGACATCAACCACCGGCTGTTTGCCAGGAGCTACAAACTTGATCCCGTTCGCAATCAGATTCTGGAAAAGCTGCACAAGCGCCGTTCGAAAGCCACGGATCTTGGGCAGGTCCGTTTGTATCCTTACGATCGCGTTCGACTCGGCGATCTGTGCGGACAGGTTCGAAAGACAGATCTTCATGACTTCGCCGAGGTCGACTTCGGTCTTGGAAGCGTCTTGGCGCCCCAAGCGCGCCAAGGAAAGCAGATCGTCGAACATCGCCTCCATGCGCTCCACGCTGTCGGTGATCACCTCGATGTGGGCGAGGCCTTCTGGGCCGACCGAATCACCGCAGTCTTCGATCAGCGCGGCAGCAAACCCGGAGATCGCGCGAAGCGGCGCCTTCAGGTCGTGCGAGATGGTGTGGGCGAACGCCTCGAGTTCCGCGTTGGAGACCTTAAGCTGCTCCTCCGCCCTGCGACGAACCACGATCTCTTCGCGAAGCGCCTCGTTGGCCTTGGTCAGTTCCTCGGTTCGTTCGGCGACGCGATGTTCGAGAAGGTCCCTGGCCTCCCGCAGCTCTTGTTGCGTCCTCAAGATCGAGTCGATGTCGCTCAGCGTGCCGATAAATCGTGTCGCCTCGCCATCTGCATTCCGGGCGATCACTTTGCCATTCGACCGAACCCATCGGTAGTTGCCGTCCGGTGTCCGGATTCTCAGTTGGACCTCGAGCCTGCTCGAGCTTCCGCTCAGATGAAGGTTCATTTGATGGTCGACTTCGGCGAAGTCATCCGGATGGATGAGCTTCTCCAGTTCTTTACGCGTCGTCACCCACTCGTTCGGCCCGCGGCCGAAGATTCGGCTTGCTGCTGGATTGAGATAGATCTGACCCTCGGGAATCAGCCAGTCCCAAAGGCCGTCGTTTGACGTCTCGAGAGCCAATTGGAGCCGGTCCTTACTCTGCTCCGCCTCCTCCTCCACCCGCTTGCGGTCCGTGATGTCCGTCATCGCCCAAAGCGTGCCGATAACCTCGCCCCCCACCGACTTAAATGGCGTCGAGCGAAGTTGAATCCAGATGTGGCTGAGGTCCTTCCGAACCAAGTTGCACTCGGCAAGTGTGTCCACCGCCGAATCATCCCGAACTTGGCAGCAGCCTTGAATCGGGACGATCTCCGTAACGTTCTTCCCTTCGATGTCGCCGGCCCCGAACCCCGACATCTGGAAGAAGCGATCGTTTGCGAACAGCACCATGCCCGTCAGATCGGAAATGAGCAATCCTTCACCCAGTCCCTGGACGACCATCCTGAAGCGCGCCTCGGATTCGCGCAGCGCCAGTTCGCTCAGTCTGCGCCCCGTGATGTCCGAAAAAGTGCAGACGACCCGCTCGACCTCCCCGCGAGAATCGAAAATCGGGTGCGCGTCTACCAAGAGCCAAATGCGCTCTTGCAGCCCTGGCCGCGCGACTCCCATGACAACGCCCCGAACCGATTTGCGCAATCTGACGGCCGTGGGTATCGGAAAATTCGCCTGCTGCATCACCTGGTTCTGCTCGTCGACGACGTCCCACTGGGGATCGAAACACGTTCGAGCCAGTATCTCGTCATACTCGAGGCCCAAGAGATCATGCGCCGCAGGGTTGGCAAGAATGATCTGGGTCTCGGCGTCCGTCACGAGCACGCCAACCTGAACTTCATCCACGAGACGTCGGAATCGCTCTTCGCTTCTTCGGAGCGCAAGATCCGCTTCGACCTGGCCGGAAACGTCGCGGGCCATAGCGACGATCGCCGTCCCGGATTCGAACGGGACCGGAAAAGCGCTCACCTCCGCGACAATTGAGTTCCCATCGAGCCGCAGCAGCGTCTCTTGGGCGGTCGCCGCGTGCTGCCCCGTGGCAACGCTTTCCTGCAGGCGTCGGACCACTTGCTCGCGGACACCGGGGTGCCCGAATTCGAGGACAGGCTTCCCCACGATGGACTCCGGTGTGCCGTCGCCAAGCATCCGGCCGGCTGCCGGATTGGCAAATCGGATGATGCCCTGGAAGTGAACGAGCATCGCCGTCGGAGAGAACTCGAACAGCTTGCTGAGCGGACCCGGATTGTCGAGGAAGGCGCGCTCCGCCTCCTTCGCGATGATTTCAGGACGGCCACCCTTGTGCTCGATGTCCATTTTTGGCCCCTCACCTTACTATGACAGCGAAAAGGACGGAATCGTCCGCACGGCCCTCCACAATCCGCCTTAGGTAGCATCCGAATTGGAATGCATTCCGAAAAGTTCGACTTTCTTGTCGTTGGCAGCGGGCTCGCAGGGCTCTCTTTCGCGCTGCATGCGGCAGAACAGGGCTCGGTGTGTGTGCTGACGAAAGCCGAACTGTTTGAATCGAACACCAGCTATGCCCAAGGGGGGATCGCGGCCGCCGTCGGGGAATCCGATTCCTGGAAGCTGCACGAACAGGACACGCTCATCGCCGGCGCCGGGATCTGCAACGCCGAAGCCGTTCGGTTTCTGGTCCAACAGGCCCCCCAGGCTATCGAATGGCTTCAAAGGCTCGGCGCGAAATTCGATCTCAAGCTGGGGGCTGAGGAAGCCGAACTGGACTTGGGCCGCGAGGGCGGCCACAGCCGCAACCGGATCGTCCACCATTTGGACAACACCGGCTGGGAAATCGAACGCGCCGTGACGGAAAGCGTCCGCAAGAACCAGAACATCGAGATCCGGGAGAACTGCTTCGTCACCCAGCTGCTCATGGACTCCGGACGGTGTGTGGGTGCGGCAGGAGTGCTCGGAGACGTGGGGATGAGGATGTACGCATCGAAGGCCACGATGCTTGCAACTGGTGGATGCGGACGCGTCTATCTGCACACGACGAATCCTCGAATCGCGACGGGCGACGGCATCGCTCTGGC
>JAYROD010000171.1:0-3394 GCA_041911835.1 Fimbriimonadaceae bacterium
CAGATCGACCTGGCGTATGACGACTGGGCAAGCTTCGACACAGGCGTTACAGGTCGTGCAAGCCCAGAGGGCCTCCTCTGAAAGTGTGTTCGGAATGTTCGCCCCGTTCGACATCGAAGCCCGCACTCCCTGAACGATCGCTTTGGGATTGAGTGGTTTGCCAACCCGGTATGCCGGGCACACTTCGGTGCATCTGCCGCATTCCATGCAGGCGTCCACTGAGAGCAAATGCCATCGTGAGTAGTCCTTGGCGAGAGCGACACCGATTTGGCCGGTGGCTTCGACCTCTTCCATCGTAATGGGAGTGAGCGTTCCCATCGCCTGATCCGGCTTTCCTGAGGCTGAAAAGATCGCCATCACGATATGTCGGATTCTCATGCGGGGGAGTGCGGCGATGAAAACGAATACCCAGGCGAAGTGGAACCACCAGATGGCGACGTAACCGTTGTCGCTCACGGCCGGCAAAGCCATCGAAAGCCAGTTGCCGACCGGCGATGCCGAGTTCCAAGGCTGTGGCCAATTCGAGATTCGGGCCGCCTCGAGCAGGTAACCCGTGAGACCAAGAAGAAAGAGCAAACCGAGGGTCCAGAAATCATTGGCGTCACCGCTCAGCGTCGGCGGCCTAAACCTCCAACGGCGAATGAACGCCCAGGCCACCCCCACCATGAAGAACACCCCAAAGATGTCGAATGTGGTCTCGTAAATCAGGAAGTAGGTGCCCTTGTGGAACTTGACGGGCGAATACGTGTTAATACCGAGCAGCGTCGTGGCGACGAAAAGCCCTAGAAAGCCATAGAAGATCAGCAGGTGCATGGGCGCGCCGCTTCGAGTTCGACTCGTCTGAACTTTCTTCTGACCCAGGATGAATTTCCAAAAATTGCCGAGCAGATCAGGCTTCCAGCCGATCGGTTTTCCTTGCCGCCAAAGCGCTACCCGGCCGTAGACTTGCCAGGCACAAATCCCGATGCTCGCGAAAGCAAGCACATAAAAAAGCGCCTTTTGCCAAGGCGGGATATGCATGAACTCAATCCGAGTCGGCTCCACTTGGCGTAAGTTTGCCACAAGAGTCGAAAGCTCAAGTCCGGTCAGATTAGCGGACGCCGGCCGTGGTGGGACGGTTGGCGCGGATGTAGGCGGCGACGTCGACTACAGGCTGAATCCAAAACTCTTCGCGCTGCGAAGCCAGCCACCTGCAAAACTCATCGTGCTCGGCAGCATCTAGCGAGGGTTCTCCCACTCCCACCCCACAGAAGGAGAAAATCACCCACTTTCCGGTTGCAGCAGCACTGACGACGAACTCGACGAGATCGCAGGACTGTAAGTCGTTGACGTGGATGCTGTTCAAATAGGTCAGCTCGCACGACCCGGGAGAGTTGAGGCCCTGGATCCCCGATCTTGCCACCATGGAGGTACCCATGACCACTTCCCTGTAGTCTCGGGAACCGCTGCAACGGGGCTGCCCCCAGGGATAGGCGAAGCTGCGCTCGCGAACTGGAACAAACAGATCATCGAGCAGGAGTCGGTTCATCTCCATTTCGGAAGCGATCATTTCTGGAGTCCACATGGGGAGCGATCCATCGGGATCGGCAGCCTCGGTTAGGCATCCATCACCAATTTCGTTGCCTTGACGAAATGCCTCTCGCCAGAGAGGAACGGCGTCCAGCAGATTCGGTGAATAGGAGTAGTAAGTCGCGCGGAGATCGAGCGGCAGGAGCAAGGGCAGCACCGTTTCCACATGATTGATGGTGGTGCCGTCATAGGAAAGCGACACGGCCGCCAAGCGGTCACCTGGCCAATTCCATTTGGCTTGCTCTGACATTGTTGACCTCCATTGTATGACCGTTTCTTCGAAACTGCAACGCGAATTGCAGTGATTACGTGCCGCGCGTGTCGCCAAAGAGGTCGATTTGGAGCCGCGGACTCAAGCGCCAGCCTTCACGGAGGCAGTGAGGCACCAGAAGGCGCTCGCGTCGATGGAGTGTGTCGGCATCCCGACCCTCGGCCATCAACATGACGAGAGAGGGGTCTGAAACGCTGAGCTCGTCGAGAACAGCGCGTATCTCTCGAATGTCATCGCCCGATTCCGGGTTCACGACGAATTTCAACTGAAAGGCATAGTGCGAGGTCAAAAGGTGTAGGGGGTTTCGATCGAGCCGAATTCGCTCGTGGCGCGACGCCCAATCTTCTCCTGCACGTTCGACGGAGGGCGTCGAGTTGGAGAGCTTAGGACTGATCGACATCAGATCGCATTCCAACTCGCGGTACACGGTGCCTGCGGTTTCAACCGTGATGTGACGCCCGGCGGCCCGGAGGCCTGCGCATAGGTCTTCGACCCCTTCGAACAGCATCGGTTCGCCGCCTGTAACGACGACATGATGGACCGAGGACTCTTGAACTTGCTCCAATATCTCAGAGCATTCGATGACCAGCCCCTCGGGCTCCCAACTGGCGTAAGGAGTGTCGCACCAACTACAGCGAAGGTTGCACCCGGAAACGCGGATAAAGAAGCTCGGGGCCCCAGCCAGCATTCCCTCTCCTTGGATGCTGGCGAACATTTCCGCGATCCGAAGCTTCGACATGAGGTCACGCCTCCCGGAAGCGCTCGAGCGCCGGGTCGGCGATGCCCAATTCAGCGAACGCGGCTCGCCGAATCTGACACGAATCGCATCGGCCACAAGGGTTCCCGTCGCTTGCCGGGTCGTAGCAGGAATGGGTCAGCGAGTAGTCGACCCCTAACGACATTCCTTTCTCTATGATCTGAGCCTTTGTCATCTCGATCAGCGGAGCGTGAACTCGAAATCTGCCTCCCTCAACCGCTGCCTTGGTGGCTAGATTTGCCAGGGACTCGAACGCCTCGATGAACTCTGGCCGACAGTCGGGATATCCGCTATAGTCCACGGCGTTGACGCCCGCAAAGATGTCGAAGGCACCGAGGGTCTCGGCGAATCCCAAGGCGATGGAGAGCAGAATCGTGTTTCGTGCGGGGACGTATGTCACGGGAATGCCACCGGCCGAATGGCTATCTTTTGGCACGTCGATCTCGTCTGTCAGCGCACTGCCGCCAATGGCACGAAGGTCGACCTTGACTTCGACGTGGCGAGCTGCTCCACCGGCCTGTGCCACCGCCCGCGCTGCCTCGATTTCGATGGCATGGCGCTGTCCATATATCACCGTCAGGGCATAGCACTCGAAGCCAAGCGAACGACAAATCGCGAGTACGGTCGCCGAGTCCAAGCCGCCGCTCAACAAAACGACCGCACGCCCAGGTGGGTGAGAACTAGAATGCACGGACCAAAAGGGTACCAGTAGCCTTCACAATGGGCCTATGGTCGCGGAAATTGTGTCTGTAGGGACCGAACTCCTCCTCGGGCAAATCGTGGATAGCGACGCCCAA
>JAYROD010000172.1:0-2760 GCA_041911835.1 Fimbriimonadaceae bacterium
AGAACTGGGGAAGCCACCGACCTCTGCTCCAAGCGCGTCGGGGTGCATGGTGGGACGCAGTGAAGATCGGCCTTAACCCACCCCCAATTGAGACTAAAGATGGATGGCTCATCCTCTACCATGGCGTGCGAAGGCATGCGTCTGGATCGATCTATCGAGTGGGCCTGGCCCTGTTCGACAAGGACGATCCCTCAACGTGTCTTCTCCGGAGCACCGAGTGGGTATTTGGGCCCCAAGAGAGTTATGAACTGACAGGGGACGTGGGGTCCGTCGTCTTCCCCTGCGGCTCAACAATTGGCGATGACGGCGACAAACTGAATCTATATTACGGTGCGGCAGACACGTCGATATGTCATGCGACCGCGAGCATCGCCGAGCTCCTTGACTGGATCAAGACCCACGGTACGGAATTGACGGGAAGCGAGGGTCAAGAAGCAGAATTAACCCACTTTTCGGGATAGAGCGGTGGATCAGTTCTCTTAGCCCGTTGAAGGCTCAAAGGAAGGTCGAGGACGGCCCTGCTACGCCAACACATCCTTTACAACATTTCCGAACACGTCCGTCAGCCTAAAGTCGCGGCCCTGGAATTGGAACGTGAGACGAGTATGGTCGATGCCAAGGAGATACAGCATCGTCGCGTGCAGATCGTGCACCGAGACTTCGCCCTCGAGGATGTTGTAGCTGTAGTCGTCTGTTTTTCCGTGGGAGTGTCCCTTCCGTACACCACCGCCCGCGAGCCAGATGGAGAAGCAGCGCGGATGGTGGTCGCGGCCGTAATCCGTTGCCGTGAGATCGCCTTGTGAATACACCGTACGCCCGAATTCTCCGCCCCAAACCACAAGCGTCTCATCGAGCATGCCTCTATGCTTGAGGTCTTTGATCAATGCGGCCGACGGACCATCGGTGTCTTCGGCTTGCATCTTGATCGCTTTTGGGAGGTTGAAATGCTGATCCCAGCCCATATGGAAGAGTTGCACAAATCGCACACCGCGCTCCGCCATTCTTCGTGCCAACAAACAATTGTAAGCATAGGAACCTTTGCGATGGACTTCCGGTCCATACATCTCAAGAATTGCAGCGGGCTCTTTGCTGATATCGAGTAACTCGGGCACCGAAGTCTGCATTCGGAAAGCGAGTTCGTATTGCGAAATTCTGGTGTCGATTTCCGGATCACCGGCTGACGCCTTTTCAATTTTGTTCAGACCCATAAGATCGTCGAGCATCTCGCGACGCGTCTGACGGTCGATGCCGTGCGGATCGGAAAGGAAGAGCACAGGATCACCCGTGTTGCGGAATTTAACGCCTTGGTGCGTCGTCGGTAGAAAACCTGAACCCCACAGCCGGTCATAGAGCGGTTGATCGTCTTTTCGCCCGCTCCCCAGGCTAGTGAGCACGACGTAGGATGGAAGGTCATTGTTCAGCGTTCCAAGCCCATAGCTCAGCCACGCCCCCATGCTCGGACGCCCTGCGAGTTGAGAGCCGGTCTGGAAAAAGGTGACAGCCGGGTCGTGGTTGATGGCCTCGGTGTACATCGAGGTGATGACCGTGATCTCGTCCGCAATCTCCGCCATGTGAGGGAGGATCTCGCTGAGCCAGATACCGCCTTGGCCGTATTGTTGGAATTTGTAAATGCTTGGCGCGACGGGAAAAGTCTTTTGCCCACTGGTCATTCCCGTCAGGCGCTGGCCATTGCGAATACTGTCCGGTAAGTTTTCGCCCCTTCGATCGGCGAGGTGCGGCTTGGGGTCGAAGAGCTCCATCTGGCTTGGGGCCCCAGATTGGTGTAGGTAAATGACCCGTTTGGCTTTGGGGGCGAAGTGCGGCACTCCTGGCAGGCCGCCGAACCGCTTTTCGGGATTCTTGGGATCTTGAAGGAGCGGAGCGGCCCATCCTTCTTTGCTCAGGATGCCGATGAGAGCGGCCATGCCCAGCCCACCGGTTCGTTTAAGGAAGGTCCGGCGGTTGAATTCGTCTTGGAGTTTGAGAAGAGGGTCCATGGCTACTCCTTTGTGATCGCTTCGTCGAGGTTGAGGATTGTGCTCGCGGCGACTGTGTATGCGGCAAGCTCGGCGGGATCAATCTTCGGGTCGATCGGCGCATCGCCTACCTTGATGAGTTCTTGGGCGGATTTGGGGTCGGCTTCGTACTTCGCGATCCGCTTTTGGATTCCCTGCTCGAGAATTTGGACCTCTTGTTCCGACGGTTCCCGGCACAGTACAAGTCGGAATGCATAGGCGAGGCGGCTTTCGGGCGTCGCTCCACCTTCCTTCAGCGCCCTTTGTGCGAGCACTCGGGCCGCTTCGAGATAGGTCACGTCGTTTAGCAGGGTGAGCGCCTGGAGGGGCGTATCCGTTCTCGCCCGCCTGACTCGGCAGGTCTCCCGGGTCGCAGCGTCGAAGAGCGTCATGTTCGGGGGTGCTGCGGTGCGCTTCCAAATCGTGTAGAGGCTTCTTCGATAGAGCCCCGAATCAGTGTCGTGCTTGTAGTTCCGGAGGTTGCCATAGAAGTTCGTCTCGTCCCAAATTCCTTCGGGCTGGTAGGGCCTCACGGAGGGGCCGCCGATCTTTTCTTTTAGGAGACCTGATGCCGCAAGCGCTTGGTCTCGAATTACTTCTGCTTGGAGCCGGAACCTGGGACCATGCGAAAGCAAGCGGTTTTGCGGGTCCTTTTCCAATCGGTCGGCGGTGATCGACGATGACTGCATATAGGTCGCGCTCATCACCATTTCTTTCAGCATCGCCTTGAGATTCCATTTGAGCC
>JAYROD010000173.1:0-1917 GCA_041911835.1 Fimbriimonadaceae bacterium
AATACGGGAATCATCGATTACTTCCCGGGCCAAGTTCGCACGTACGTTTTGGTGGACGCTCGCGGCGGCGGCGCGCCGGTCTCGCTGCTCACGTTGCAAGACGTCAACTAGGCTCCATTTCCTAGAGAATCTGTCGCCTCACGGCAAGCGAGCCGTGGGGCGATTCTCTTGCTCTAAGGCAAGTACTCCAACTCTTGGAGCATGCGGGGGTTTTGGCGCCACTCCGGCCGTACCTTTACGAAGAGTTCGAGATAGACCCGATGGCCGATCAGCGCTTCGATCTCGGCTCGCGCCTCTGTACCAATTCGTTTGAGCATGGCGCCCCGTTTTCCGATGAGAATGGCTTTTTGACCTTCTTTCTCGACGATGAGCGACGCGTGAATTCGCACGAGGTCCGTCTCCGGAACCTCGTCCCAGCTCTCAACCAGACAAGCCAGCGCATGTGGAACTTCCTGGCGAGTGAGGCGTAGCGCCTTTTCGCGGATGAGCTCTGCGGCGAGCGACCGCATCGGCTGATCGGTCAGCTCATCCTCAGCGTACAGCGGTGGTCCTTCGGGCAGTTGCCGAACGACCAAATCGACCAACTGTTGAAGGTTCTGCTCCTTGGTGAGGCAGGTGAGCATGTAGTCCTCAGTTTGATAAAGCTTGCAGTAGGCCTCAACGTTGCTCTGAACGAAGTGCGCCTTCAGAAGGTCCATTTTGTTCAGGCAAAGGAGAACGGGTTTTCCCGGCTTCGGCGGGAGCCATCCCGATTGGGCGAGCATCTGAGCGATCGCCTCGTCATCTTTATTGGGCTCCTTGCTCGAATCGACGACAACCAAGACGGCGTCGACATCGGCAAGCGCCCCTTGCGCTGCTTCGTTGAGGATCTTCCCGAGGTGAGTATGAGCCTCGTGTACTCCTGGCGTGTCGGCAAAAACGATCTGGTAGCGGTCGGTTGTGGCAATCCCAAGAAGCCGCTTTCTTGTGGTTTGGGCCTTGTCGCTGACGATCGAGATCTTTTGGCCGACGACGGAATTGAGCAACGTGCTCTTTCCCACGTTCGGCCTTCCGATCAGAGCCACGATTCCGGCTCGATAGGGCTCCATGGACTACTCTCGCTTCCGGAAGACGACGTTCATTCCAAGATCGTCGAATGCGTCTGAGCCTTCCCGCCTACGCGAGGCGGTTTCTTCGGTCCCGCCACGATCTTCCCGGCCCTTGCGCCTTCGAGGCCCGCGTCGTCTGCCGCGCTCTTCAAAGGGTTCCGCTTCGGCCTCGATCTCGAGCATCGAAGGCTTCAGGAGGAGGTCGTCCACGCTCTCCTCAGTCCAGCTCTCTTCGATCCATTCGTCCAACTTCATGATGGGGACGTCGAGCAGGATAGACTCGAGGTGGACCGTGTCATCGGCTCTTTGTGGAAGTTCTTCGAGCTTCAGCCACGCAGCTGGGTCGATGCTCAGCAGCGATTCGATTTCCGATTTCATGCCGACGAGGAACACGTGGGTCGATCCGTCTGTCGCGTTGAACCGAACATGAGTCGTGTCCTCGCCGACCCATTCGCTGTTCAGCAAATTGTAGGCGCTCCACTTATCAGGAAGTGTAATCGTTCGTGGGCCCGCTCCCGAGCAGTGGATCGTGAGAAACGGCGGTGAGACATGCACGGTGTCGTCCTGGTAATTCCAGACGTGAGCGCCTCCGATTTGTCCAAGCGCACGAAAGAGGGCAGGTGTCACCACGGGTTCACCGAAGAACACGGACGTCCAGTCCAGTTCCGGCCTCCCCTCAGTCTTGAAGCTGCGAACGAGGTAGCTGGGCAAGCCAGTTTGGGTGTACTCGGCAAGGACGGTGCCATCCTCGGGAATCGCGAAGTAGCTTGGCTCCAGCGGACTGCCTGTCGCCAGAAGTGCGTCGGGGATCGCCTCGCAGAGTGGGTGC
>JAYROD010000174.1:0-7787 GCA_041911835.1 Fimbriimonadaceae bacterium
CAGCGCAAATGGCCGCACACCCTCGTCTTTGTTGCATTCACTGGAGAGGAACAAGGGTTGCTTGGCTCACGGGCGCTTGCAAAACGCGCAGCAGAGGAAGGCTGGAAAATTGACGCCGTATTGAGTAACGACATGATCGGGTCGAGCGGCAACAAGCTTGGCGAAAAGGACACCAAGCGAGTTCGGGTTTTCAGCGAGGAGAGCGAACGGACGGCGGAGAAGCCCCATAACAGTCGCGAGTTGGCGCGCTTTATCGAATGGACGACCCGCGGAAAAGTCAAGAACTTCGGCGTCAAGCTCGTATTTAGGAAAGACCGATTTGGACGAGGGGGTGATCACTCCCCGTTCAACGACCTAGGTTTCAACGGGGTGAGGTTTACCGAAGTCTTCGAAGAATATTCCAGGCAACATACGCCGGACGACCTTCCGGAATTCATGGATTGGAACTATCTGGCCAACAGCGCAAGGATTAATTTGGCGACGATAGTTTCGCTCGCAGTTGCCGGAGACCCACCCAAAAATGTGCGTATCAAAATGGACCAGTCTCAGGACACGACGCTCAGTTGGAGCGGCACAAAGGGCACACCCTATATCGTTTACTGGCGTGAGACCACGAGCCCGACATGGGAGGGCTTTAGAGAAGTTGGAGAATCGGAGACAGTCGTCATTCCGAGGGTCAACAAGGATGATCACATTTTCGCCGTTGGAGCGGCCGGGGGAGTGCCGGTCCTCGCTCACTAGCTATCTGTTGAGGGGCACCGCCGCCTCAACGCCGGCGAGCAGCGCTTCCGCCATCTTCTGCTGGCCCTTCGCCGAGCCCATAAAGGCATCATCGTGTTTGTTCTGGAGCACGCACATCTCGACGAGGATAACAGGCACCTTGGAGAAGATCGAGCCGGTCAACGCTCCCTGCTTGCCACCGATCGCCGTCTGACGGTCCGTTTTAGCCCCCCGATCTCTCAAATAGCCCTTGAGCGCTGCAACGACTGCGGGATGAAATCGATGTGCTGCGGCTCGGCTGGTTGCGATGACGTCCTTGCTCGGGCCCGTCACGCCATTCGAAGTGCCAGTGGTTGCGGGATAATAGCTCGCGAAGCCCGAATCTGACGCCGCATCGCAGTGGAGGCGCAACATCAGAGAAGCGTGTGCCGAATTAGCGATTTCGGCACGAGCCTTGTTAGTGACCCGCTGATTCTGGTTCGTCTTCGTCATGACGACCTGATAGCCAGCCTGCAGAAGCAGTTGCTTGAGGACAACTGCCACCTTCCACGCTGCTGCGACCTCGGAGATCGACTTTCCGGAAGTGCCAACACCGTTCTCAGACGGGTGGCCCGGGTCGATGCAGATCGTGCGCTTCTGTTGGCCCCATGCAATCAGAGCGAGAGTGGCCACAAGAAGCGTGAGCGCCGAGCGGAACATCGGGCATTATTGTGACACCAGCTCAGCCTCTGTGTTACGGAGTATAGAACCAGCGCTCTTGATCGATGCCGACGGTCCAGGCAGTATCGTCATTCGAACGGTACCAAGTGACCTTGGCTCGCACTTCGCGGGTCGACGGGTCCACGAAGGACCCGGCGCCAGAGGACACGACCGCTTCGCGAACCCCGTCCGTACCATTGATCGCCGCTGAATCGATCGCCTGATATTGCCCGGTCGAGTAGTTATAGAGCTCAACCTTTTGAATCGTTCCGCCCGAAGGGGTCGAAGACTCGACACGGAACCGGAGTTCTGTGAGAGAATTCGTCGGCGCGACCGACGTCACAACCTGCTGGATCAGATCCTGATCGAAATCGAAGAGCCCTCGATTGTTGATGAGAGTTAATCGCTGATTGTTGCTCGTGTCGAGATTGCCGACCACGCCCGAGGAAACCCGACCATAGAGGAGCGTGCTGCTCGAGACGAGCGAATTCATCAGCACGCCGCTGACAACCAGGCCATAGTCCGCGTCAATTACCGCGGGCGTTTCCGGCTTGGCATCCACGGTCAAGCTGTCAGCCGACACGGTCACGAGCCAGACCCCACTTGCTGGATTCTGCACGATGACGTGTTCGAGGGTGTCGACGGTATCCGGACTTCCGCCTGCGGTCGAATAATTACCCGCCGTCAGGCCGACGTTTCCATAGTAGATCGTCGAGCTCGGAGACGTGACCTTTAGAGTCAGGTCGTTCTTAGTTGCTGGATTGACTCCAGGAGTGCCGGGCGGGTCCGAATAGCACATCGTCGCGTGGAATTCCGGCGTCCCGGCTGGCACATAGACTCTGTATGTCTTGGACTGTAGGTTTTGCAGCGCGTCAGTTTCGTCGATAATGAACAACTTGCCTCGGTTGTCGTACAGCTTCTTGACATCCGGAAGTCCCCAACCCTGGTGAACTCGGGTCAAGTCTGCTGCTACTCCGCTGAAAGGATATTGCGTGGCCTGGTTGCTCATCAGCGCTTTTGCAGTCGTGAACTTTGGCTTGTTGTCGAAAACCGTCGCGCCCAAGGCGGAATTGCCGAAGAGGCCGTTGTGCCACATCTGGAACATCAGGCCGAAATGGCCAGCTGTCATTGGTGTCGCCGCGCTGGTCCCTCCAAAGGTCGATGTGTACGCAGAATCGCTGGTGTTTGTCGGACAGAAGATACTGTCGTACCAACCGCACATGTCGGGCTTGATCCGTCCGTCCGCCGCCGGTCCGATGCTTCCTCCGTTTGTCCAGGCGTCATCGCTCAACGTCGCAGTATTGAAATGCTTGATGCCGCCAATGCTGACGACATTCTTCGCCCAAGCTTCCGGCCTCGAGCTCTGCGTGCCGGTGTTACTCTGCGAATTGAGGATAACCAGGTTCTGATCAAAAATGATCTGATCCATCTGTTGGGATTCCGTCGTATAGAGCGTCGTTTGAGCGCTGCCCCAGCTATTCGATTGGAAGCATGCGAAATAGGGACTCTGGCTTAGCGGCTGAGTGTAGGTGTACCGATTCTGACTTCCGCCAAAGCCGGACAAAGTGGTGTACGTCGAGAAGATGCCTTGTCCGTTCGGCAGCATGCCACGCCCTTGGGCATTCGCCGTCCCGTCTCCGAAAACGATTCCCGTGGTCGATGAACCATGCTGGGTGTCGGACGAGTTCGTGCGGATCATGAACACAGGAGCAGACTGGAAATCAAGGTGCGTACTTCGGTAGCCGCCATCGAGTACCTCGCCTGCGACGCCCTGACCGGTGAATCCAGTATTGGTCTCGAGATAGTTCGCACCCATAACCGCTCGAACGATATCCATATCGTCTTCGGGCGCTGACCAGCGATCGACATACAGAACGTCGTTCAAATGTGCAACGAATACGAGTTGGGCGGGCGTCAATTGGGCTCTCATGAGCGGCCCACCGGGTATGGCGTTTTCGACGAGGCCGCCGACCATAGCAATTTGATCCGCGACCCGATATTTAGTCTGGCCGTTTCCATCAAAAACGCTGATGTTGTAGGTCAGCCGGCCCAAATCTCCGTAGGCCAGATGCGCTTTGAGGAAGGGTTCGAGCCGATAGGCGGGTTCATACGGTCCAACCCACCGGACATAGGGCAGATTCTGTACCTGGACCTTCTGTTCACTTGTTAATCGACACAAGTAAGCGTTCTCGGGATAGTAATCGTAGACGGTTCCACCGAGCTCTCGAATCTGATCGTGATACGACTGCAAGGGTTGGCTGATGAACTGAACAATGTATAAACTGTTGTCCTTGTCTGCGGTCAGAGTCGGTGCGATCGCGGGAAGGCCCATAAGTGGATCGAACGGTGTGTCCACAAGACCGATTCGAGCTTTGAACTGGTTGACGCGAGCAACCGACTTTCCGTCGAGCGACACGGCATAGAACGCCGATACCGTTCGGGCTGCACTCTCGTTCCAAGTGAGTACCCTGTTGTTTGAAAACGGAATCGCCACGATTTTGGGAGCCAGGATGCCTGCGGTGGTGCGCCGCACGACAGCCCCTTGCCAAACTAACTCCATGCCGCTGCGCCCTGCCCTGATCTGAAGCGATGGGTCTCCTTGGGCGTGAAGTGCCCATGACAATCCCAGGAACAGCATCGCCGCCCCCGTAAACCTCAACATTCCACTCTTCATCATCGACGCTCCTACCAAAACAACCTCGCCAAGGTTAGCATAGCCCTAGCCCAGTCAGAGGCACAACTCGTGCCTCTAACCCCTTGAGATCAGGATTTTCCAGTCTAATTGACGTGAAGTTCCGTGTCGGCGTTCGAATCGAAACCGGTGAAGTAAGATCAACCTGTGAAAGATAGCGGCAAGCCGTTCGTCGCCATCGGAGCAATCGTCTGCATGGTTGGCGTCATGTTGGGCGCCTTTGGGGCTCACGCCCTTCGCGGCAGAGTCTCGGAGTCCTCGCTCAGCACCTTTCAGTCCGGCGTGCTCTATCAGCTCATCCATGGCCTCGCCATTATCGCGGTGGGGCTTGGGATGACGACATTTGCGAGACGAAGGCTTGGAGAAGCGGCGGGGTGGCTGTTCCTTTGTGGCGTCGTGCTTTTCAGCTTCAGCCTGTACTTGCTCGCAGTCAGCGACATCGTGCTCCCTATGCTCCCCCCACTGGGCGGGCTATCTTTCATGGCCGGATGGGCGTGCCTGGCGCTTGCTGCTCTCGTTCGGCCCAAATCGTAGCGAAGGTACAATTTTTCGATGCTTCGAACCGGGTCGCAGGGAATTTTGCGGCTCGCGGCCTGCGTCGCGGCGGCAATGGGGGCAAATTGGGCGATGGGCCAGGCTCCCAAGCCCGAATTGACGCTTACGCTCGAAGACGTTCCCCAAAAGGCTCAGTCTACTTCGCTTGCACTGGCCAAGTTTGAACCGGAAAAGGGCTGCTATCTCGGGGCCTATATCGAACTTGATCCGAAACTGAAACAGGTTTATGTCGACAGCAATAATCGGGATCGTAAGCTCCCCGAGGAGTTTGAATCGATCGTCGGCAAGCCGCACGCCATGTACTTTTTCTATCAGGGCTACGGGACACCGCTTCCCAAAGACTGGGTCAAGATGCTCGTCGATCGCAACAAGTTTGTCCATATCGCCTTCGAGCCGAACGGTGGGCTGGATCAGGTTCAAAACGATGCCTACCTCCGTAGGTTCGCGGACGACCTCAACGAATCGGGTGCAAAAGTCTTCCTAAGATTTGCTTCAGAGATGAACGGCGATTGGACGCACTATGGCGGCGACCCCGCGAAATATCGCGAAAAATTCCGGCTCGTCGCGGACGTCATGCGCGAACGGGCTCCGAACGTCGCCATGGTCTGGTGCCCCTACACAACCCCTCAGCGAAACATTTCCAGCTATTACCCGGGCGACGATTGGGTCGATTGGGTGGGCGTGAATATGTACAACGTCACCTATTTCAACCAAGACCCCTCGATGCCCGCGCGGGATGTCGAGCCAGAGGATATGTTGAAGTTTATCTATGAAAAATATGGCTCTTCGAAGCCGATCATGATTTGCGAATACGGCACAACCAACTTCTCGCGGGTCGAGAATCGTGCGGTTCCCCAATTCGCCAAGAACAACATCCTCTCCCTCTATGGGGCGTTGCGCAAGCGATACCCAAAAGTCAAGGCGATCAACTACTTTAACAGCAACAACTTGCTGGTTCCACATGCCGCGAACAACAACTATGCCGTCACCGCCGACTCCACTGTGCTGCAGGCATACCACGATGCCATCAGTTCGGGGTACTTCCTCAGTTCGCCGGTCGAGGCTCCGAGGAAGCTGGTCCCAGTGCAAGCGGCTGGCTCCGCGCTCACCGTACCGAAGGTGGTTCTTGCTACCTTGAAGAATTCACCTCAGCATTGTTTCGTGAGGTTCCTCGTAGATAAGCAGGTCGCCCACAGCGGTGGAGGAGGGGATGAATTTAGGATGCAGCTCGATCCATCGAGCATGGCGCCCGGGCAACATACGATCTACGCCGAGGCGCTCGATTCCGAAGGGCGCACGATTGCGACCCAAACGATGGTCGTAGAGACTGCCCGCTAGGGATTTAAGGTTGCGCGCAACCTCCAAATCGGATTGCCGCGGTTCAGTCCCTGGGTGTTCTCCCAAACGGTCACCGGCTTCTTCGATTTTGGAATGACGAAGATACCGAAAGGCGTACACCGCACGCCGCCGCCGTCTTTCCCGATCGTCTGGTATGAGTCGTTGTCACACCTCACTCTGATTGACTCGCCCAGATCTGCGATTTCAGTTGGCAGAACACCGTTGCTATTCCAGCCCGATCCCTGAAAGATGCACACGACCTCGGACTTGCCGAAGTCGACGACCGGGGCGATCCTGGCCTTATCCGATTTTCCAGCGGTATGTTTGGCCCAGATCGCGGACCACTGCTTCGGGTTAGTCGCCAACACGATTTCAGGTTTTGTGACCGAACTATCGCTTCCTTTCAGCACCATTGAAGGATGGAGCAGAACGACATTCGCAGCCGGCTTGATATGCCCCTGGCCGATCGTCGTCGCAAGCAAAGCACTCACTAGAACATTGATAACCATAGATCGCCTCTAACTGTAGGATACGCCGAAAGCCCCGCGCTCGACTCCCCTTATGCCACAATTTGAACCTGTGAGCAAGGAACTCGGAATCACGACACGCGAAGAAAACTATAGCGAGTGGTACAACGAACTCATCATCAAGTCCGGATTGGCGGAGCATTCGCCCGTGCGAGGCTGTATGGTGATCAAGCCGCATGGCTATGCCATCTGGGAGTTCATGCAACGCGCCCTGGACGACATGTTCAAGGCCACAGGTCATGTCAACGCTGCGTTCCCACTGCTCATTCCAAAGTCCTTCTTTGAAAAAGAAGCGGAGCATGTCGAAGGGTTCGCGAAAGAGTGCGCGGTGGTTACACACCATCGCCTCAAGGCAAATCCGAATGGCCCTGGCCTCGTTGTCGATCCGGAAGCGGAACTCGAAGAGCCGCTCATCATCCGCCCGACGAGCGAGACGATCATTTGGCACATGTATTCCAAGTGGATCCAGAGCTATCGCGACCTCCCGATCCTGATCAATCAGTGGGCCAACGTCATGCGGTGGGAGATGCGAACACGCTTGTTCTTGCGAACGGCCGAGTTTTTCTGGCAAGAGGGCCACACTGCTCATGCCACATATGAGGAGGCCGAAGCCGAAGCGCTCACCATCCTCAACGACTGTTATGCGAAGTTCGTCGAGGAATGGATGGCCGTACCGGTCATACGCGGGCTGAAGACGGAGAACGAGAAGTTTGCGGGGGCCGACCATTCCTACTGCATCGAGGCGATGACACAAGACCGCCGAGCGATTCAAGCAGGCACATCTCACCATCTTGGACAGAATTTCGCCAAAGCGTTCGACTGTCAATTCCAAAGCGCAGAAGGCAAACTCGAATACGTTTACGCGACGAGTTGGGGAGTTTCGACCCGACTGATCGGCACGCTCATCATGGCGCACTCCGACGACAAGGGACTGGTGCTGCCGCCGCGGCTGGCCCCGGTTCAGGTTGCGATTATCCCCATTGGCCGAGAAGCGGAAATTCAAGCCAAGACCTACGCTGCCGCCGACAAACTAGCCGATGAGCTGACAAGAATCGGTTGGGACGGAGCGCCTGTTCGCGTGAAAGTCGACAAGCGAGACAAAGAGTCACCAGGATTCAAATACAACGACTGGGAGCTAAAAGGCGCGTGTGTGCGAGTCGAAGTAGGCCCAAGAGAGTTGGAGTCAGGATCTTGTGTAGTCTCACGACGGGACGGCGGTGAGAAGCAAACCTTGGCGCTCACTGACGCTGCTTCAG
>JAYROD010000175.1:0-4955 GCA_041911835.1 Fimbriimonadaceae bacterium
CGACTACTGCGTGCAGGCGGGACAACTTGAACTCAATGTCATGATGCCGGGAATGGCTTTTGCGGCTCAGTTCAGCCTCCAGATCCTCACCAACACTTTGGCGACGTTCCGAGTGAACTGCGTGGATGGGATCACAGCCGACGCAGAGCGCTGCAAGCATTACGCGGAGACATCGCCCTCGCTGGCGACCGCTCTCAATGCGCACGTTGGTTATAAGGTGGCGGCGGAAGTCGTCAAGCAAGCTCTCAAAGAGAAGAAGACGATTCCTCAGGTCGTCCGGGAAAGGAAATTGTTGGATGAGGAGACGCTGTCCAGAGCGCTCGATCCAGCCCTTCTCACGGAACCGGGCATTCCTGGGAAGTAGCTGATCCGGTTTCGGCTGTCAGGAACTCGCATCTGTCAATCTTCAGGTAGCGTTGTTCAGTCCAACCATGAAATACCGATCCTACTGCTGTCTTTGCGCTTTTGTGCTCACGATCGTTTCTGCAGGTGCTCAGCCCCAAAGCACGAATCCGTTCGCCCCTCCGCGTGCGACATTTCACTACTCGCCGGATCGGACGTGCGATCTGCAGAACGTTGATCTGGACGTCGATGTCGACTATCCGAATCGGTCGATTTCCGGAACGGCAACCAATACGCTTAGTCCCCTGAGGAGCGGCATCACCGAGGTAACGCTGCACGCGGGAACGGCCTTGGAAATCGGCAAGGTGACTCTCGATGGAAAACAGGTGAGGTTCACGCGAGACGGGCGACTCCTCAAGGTCCAGACCGGACTCCTGCAGAAAGGAAAGCCAATCAAGATAGCCATTGCATTTTCTGCCAAGAATAGCCGTGGGCGATCGTTTGGTGGAGGGGGTGGCTGGCACTGGATTGAGCCAAATCAGTCGGCGCCGGATCGACAGGGGTTTTGGACTCAAGGCGAATCCGAATACAACTCCGAATGGTGTCCCACATGGGACTACCCGAACGATCTGACGACCAGTGAAACGCGCTGCACGGTTCAATCGAATTGGGATGTAGTTGGCAACGGCACGCTGGTCGGCACCAAATCGAGCGCAGACGGCAAGCGCAAAACATTTGACTGGAAAATGACCCAGCCCCACGCCACGTATCTGCTATCTCTCTGCGGTGGACCGTTCGACATTAAGAAAGACAATTGGGAAGGGGTCGAACTGTGGTACGTCGTGCCAAAAGGTGAGGGCTATCTCATCGATGACTCGTTCGGCCACACAAAGGACATGTTGAGTTTCTATTCCAAGATTCTTGGAGTGAAATACGCCTGGCCAAAGTATGCCCAGGACGCCATGTACGACTTCGGCGGCGGAATGGAGAACGTCTCCGCGACAACTCTCGGCGAAGGGTCGTTGACGGAAAGCCGCGACGGTTTCTATCGGATGGACAGCCTTAACTCTCACGAATTAGGGCATCAGTGGTTCGGCGATCTGGTCACGTGTTACAACTGGGGAGACGCCTGGTTGAACGAAAGCTTTGCGACCTACATGCAGATGATGTATTTCGAGCACAGTCGCGGGCGCAACGGTTACGACTGGGAGATCGACGACGCGATGCGCAGCTACTTCCAGGAAGCCCGGCGGTATAAGCGCCCGCTCAGTACGAAGCTCTATCCTAACGGCGACGCGATGTTCGACTCGCATGCTTATCCGAAGGGTGGCGTTATTCTTCACACCCTTCGTCGGCAACTGGGGGATGAGGCGTTCTTCGCTGGACTGAACGCCTACCTGACGAAGTGGCGACATACGCCCGTCGAAAGTGCACAGCTTCGCCGCTCGTTTGCCGAGGCAACCGGAATCAATGCCGAGCCGTTCTGGGCGCAATGGATCGAAAAACCGGGCCATCCGGTACTCGACTACAGTTGGAAGTACGACGCCGGTTCGGTCAAGCTCACGGTGAAGCAAATCCAGGACACGAGCGATGGAACACCGATCTATGACATTCAAACGAAGGTCGGCTTAGTACCCGATGGGATCGGCAAGTCGGGAATGTCCTACGCTCCGATTCATCTCTCGAAGTTGGAAGAGACATTAGAAATCCCCATGGCGTCCAAGCCTCTGGCCCTCGTACTCGATCCAGAACACGAATTCCTGCGTGAGATTCCAGCGCTGCACTGGGCGCCAGAAGAGCTGCGATTCATCATGCTCGATTCGCCTAATGCGCCTGATCGAACCGAGGCCATGCGGCAGTTGCTCCAGAACAATCCGAGCGATGACACGATCCGGTTCGTCGCTGATGTCGTCGCGAAGGATAACGGCCCGCAGCCCGCATTCCGACAGCTCACAGCTCTTGGCAATTTGGCGAAGCCGTACTTGAGAGACTTCTGGATGAAGGAACTTGATCATCCGAATGTCGACCGACAATCTCAAGCCGTGGCAGCGCTTGCAAAGCTTCCAGTCGACGCAGCGACAACGGCAAAATTTCGCTCCTTAATTACCGAACGCGCCCCAATCAATGTGGTGACGGGCGTGATCGGAGCGCTTTCCTCTTGGGATCCGAAAGGCAACGCCGATGTTTTCCGAAAGGCCCAGGCAATCAAGGATCGGAGGGGACGAATCAAGCGTGCGGCGGACTCGGCGCTCAACAATTGAGCGGCTTTTGGTCAAGTTTCGGAGTCTTTTCTGCTATCCTCGTACGTATACGAACCCTAAGCCCAAGGAGAGGTGCCGTGCAAAAACGAATCCGTCAGGCCTTTACGCTCATCGAATTGCTCGTCGTAATCGCGATTATCGCGATCCTGGCAGCCATACTTTTCCCCGTCTTCGCCCAAGCGAAAGAAGCCGCAAAGAAAGTTGCATGCATGAGCAACCTGAAGCAGACGATCATGGGAACGATGATCTACCTTGGGGACTATGATGATTATTTCCCGATCGGCATCGGGGCGAACAGACCCACGAACGTCGTTTTCTTTGTTCATGACCTGACTGCGCCCTATCGTAAGAACTTTGACATCCTCAAATGCCCGGACTACCCGACATCCAATGGCGGTCAGGACTTCACCGGCAATTGGCAGGCCGGCAACTACACTGGAAGTCTGTTCCAATACATCCGCACACGCTGTTCGTCCTGCGTTCCGATGGGCAACTTCCGGTACTCGGCTTACACTTGGAACAACGGGCTTTTCGGAATGGTACTCAACCCTGCGCCCAGCGGGCTTTTGACTCTGAATTACCTGCCTCTGAACCAATCGGGGCTTCCTCAGGTCTCGGATACAATCGCCTACACCGATGGATATATGCCTCGGCATTTTAACAGCACCGAAACCGTCGGTGGCTGGATCGACTACTGGTACAAGTGGGAAGTCTGGCCCCGGCATACGGGCGGTATGGCGTTCGCCTTCGCCGATGGACATGCCAAGTGGTACAACTACCGCGGCATGCCGAACGGTGGCAGAGTGCCGACCGGATGTTCAAACTACTTCGGCTACTACAATCGGCCCTACTATTACGACTGGACGATCCACGTCTCCCAGGCCATTCTCAATGCTTGTGGCATCAACAAGTACCCTGCTACAGAAGCGCAGTTCGAATGCGTTCCGCATCCAGGAGGGTATCCGAACTTCGGCGATATGCATGGTGTACCTGGCACCTGCATCGCAGATATCAACGACCTTTGACGGTCATCTGACAAATCCAGAGCCCCTAGGCGACTGCCTGGGGGCTCTTTCCTTGGCATAGGGACTTCAGCTATGATGCGCTTGGTGATCGCCACACACAATCGGGCCAAGGCCGGAGAGATGCTGACCATCCTCTCGTCGGCGCTTCCCGATCTGGAGTTCTTAACATTGGCGGATTACCCGCTGGCTCCCGAGCCGGAGGAGACAGGAAACAGCTATAGCGAAAATGCCGCGATCAAGGCGCTTTCCGCAGCGGCATTCACGGGCGAATGGAGCATCGCAGACGATGCCGGGTTAGAAATCGACGCGTTGGCTGGCGCGCCGGGCGTTCACAGTAAGCGGTTCGAAGGGGCCGAGACGCCGTTCCCACTCAAGATGGCGCGGATTTTGGAAGCGCTCCGCCTGACCCCAGAACCCGAGCGGTCCGCCAGATTTCGTTGCGCGGTGGCTTTGGCAGAACCAGGTCACCCTCCGATCGGATTCGAGTCCACGTGCGAAGGGGAGATAGCCTATGAACCCAAGGGTGAGGGCGGATTCGGTTATGACCCAATCTTTTACCTTCGAGAGCTCGAACGAACCATGGCCCAGTTATCCCCCGAAGAAAAGCACGCGATCAGTCACCGCGGGAAGGTACTTCGACAGGTAATCGAGTTCCTGAAGCCGAGAATTGGCTAAACCGTGGCGCGTGTTTTCTGTACGACGTTATCGAGGAAGAGCGAGTTGGTCGGCGTGCGCTTCAGCAGCTTGATGAGCTGATCCGTCGCCTCCACGCTGTCCTTCGAGTTAGCCAGCATCCTGTGCAGTTGCACGACTCCCTCGAGCTGATCCTTGTCAAACAGCTTCTCTTCATGGCGCGTCGATGACCGCTTGACATCGATAGCGGGCCAAATACGGCGCTCGGCGAGGTCACGATCAAGCACGATCTCCATGTTGCCCGTGCCTTTGAATTCCTCGAAAATCGCATCATCCATTCGGCTGCCGGTGTCGATGAGAGCCGTCGCGATGATGGTCATCGAACCGCCTTCCTCGATATTCCGCGCTGCGCCAAAGAACCGCCTTGGACGATAAAGCGCTGCCGGATCGAGTCCACCTGACAGCGTTCGCCCCGAAGGGTTGATGGTCAAGTTGCTTGCGCGCGAAAACCGGGTGATCGAGTCGAGCAGAATCACAACGTCCCGACCGGCTTCGACCATGCGCTTGGCTTGCTCCAGACAGAGGTCGGCGACGCGCCTGTGGTTCTCCGCAGGCTCATCAAAAGTCGAACTTACGACCTGGCCCTTCACAAAGCGTCGCATGTCGGTGACTTCCTCGGGCCGCTCGTCGACGA
>JAYROD010000176.1:0-3760 GCA_041911835.1 Fimbriimonadaceae bacterium
CGAAGGGAAAATCGCTCGATTTGGACAAGCGCTTGGAGGCAAAAGGCGCATTTTTGACTGCGAGCACTACCCGCGACGCGATGACCATCACCATCCAAGCCGCGCCGGACGATTTGCCTTTGGCGCTCACCGGACTGCAGGAGATGCTCCAGTCACCGAAATTCACCAAAGAGCAAATCGCTTCGGAGTCCAAAATCCTGGCCCAGGAACTTGCCCTAACGGAGCCCGAAGCCGCGATGAGCGCCCAGGCCTGGGCCATCGCGTTCGGAAATGAAGGATCCGATGCGCTCGGCAGCCTCGACGCGATGGCGGCGACGACGCCCGAAGAGCTTCTGGCCGTTTACCATCAGACCTTCCAGGCTGGTCGGCTCATGGTCGTCATTTCCGGGCCAATCGACGTCGATCAAGCCATGGCTTCGGCGAAGGCGATCGTCGCCACACTTCCCGCCGGAGGGGGGGCGCCATCGGACGGCGTCCGCAAGTCGGGCAAGAGCGGCGAAGGTTCCAGCGACAAAGGATTTGGCGAGACTCGGGGGGCATTGGAAGGCGGACTGAACGATCCGCAGATTCTGGGAACGCTTGCCGCCGGCATGGCTCTGGCGTCGACTCACCCCGACTGGAAGCTGGTCTTCACACCCTCGATCGTTCCGGGACTCGTACTTCTGAGGAGTTCGATCAAAGGTGAGATGTCCGGTGCCATCGACCTCATCACCGATGAAGAGCTCTATCGCCATTGGGAGATCGGCAAGTCGCTCCTGCCGTTCTGGCTTCAATCGCTCGAAAGCGACGGGCTCCTACGCGGGCTCCTGTTACGGCAACAGGCGAACTTGACCCCGGAGAAGCTTCTGGACCAAGCTCGCGCGCTCGATTTCGAAACATTTAAGAAGGGAATGGATGCGTTCCGACGGGGCAAGGCTGTGATGGTGGTGGGACGATGATCCTTTCAGCCCTTGTGTTGGCGATTGCCGCGCAGCCCCAACTGAAGGTCGTCGAGACCCCGATTCCCGGCTCGGGCCTCGTAGTCATCCAAGCGTACGTGCAGGCTCCCGATCTCGGGCCGCAGGACGCCGCAGCGCTCAAGGTAATCGGCGAGACGCTGCTTGACGGCACTCAGGAATTCACTCGCGGCGAGCTCCTATCTTATGGCGCCCAAGCCGGAGTGCCACCGACCGTTTCGATACTTCCCGACTTCCTCAAGGTGCAGATAGCGGTGCCCAAGCGAGGGCTCTCGGTGGCGGCGGCGCTCATCGAATCGATTCTCGTGAGGCCAAGCCTCAAGCCCGAAGACATGGAGGCCCATATCCAATCGCTCCGGGAGCGACATCGCCCGGCCTGGGCGACCGCGCTCGACCCGCGCTTGTTGGCTTATAAGGACCTCCGCGTGCCGGACGTCCAGAATCTGATGGGGCGCCTTTTCCGACCGGATAATATTCTGTTCTCGGTTGGCGGCGACTTCGATGCCGGCGAGGGCTCCGCCGAATTGCTCAAAGCGTTCAACTCTTGGCAGGTCGGACGGAAGCCCTATGTCGCCAAGCCGATGACCGTCCCGCAAGCGTTGGACAATGGCGAGCCGGTCTCGAGCTACGAGCTCCAGGGCCTGCCGATCTCGAGCAAGGACGCCGACTGGGCCAGTCGTATCCTCATGTGCTTCGCTCTAGGTGTCGGAAAAGACGGCGCCGTCCATCGCGTCTTTCGCGAAAGCGCCGGCTGGAGCTATCGCCAAGAAGTGATCCTTTGGCCGACGCTCACCGGCTGGTCGCCCCGGCTGATCATGCTGGCAACTCCCGAAGGAGACCGCATCGAACGGGTCGACAAAATGCGGGCGATGCTGCTCGACGATATTAAGAATTGGAGCGATCAGACCCTGCTGAGGGCCAAGGCCATGGCGGAAGCGTCGCTGAGCCGGGGGCTCTCCGTCAGTCCGTTTTGGCTCGACGGATCGGGGCCGGCTGGCGTGGATGTGGCGTCTCAGACCGGTTGGGCGGCGTTGGTATCGCTCTCCCAATCTCCCGATTTCAACCGTGGCGCCATGATGACGGGCCTGAGCAAAGTGACGCTCGAGGACCTCAAGGCAGCTGCTACGGAATTCGTCGAAAAGGCTAAGCCCCGAGTCGTCGACTAGATGGCGGACTGAAAATCGGGATGCTTGGAGCAGAGCGGCAAGAAATCGCAATCCGGGCAAAGCTCCTTCCACACAGGTGTCAGGTGCTCGTAGTCCCGGTGAAGGATTTCGTTGCCGAGCGCCAAGAGGTCGGCTCGGAAGACCTCCATATCTGAGGGAGCCATGGACGCAGTGCCCTTCTCTCCCGACCGCACGGCCAAAATCGACGCACACACCGGACGATCTGGAAATTGGGATTGGATGAGGAGCTGGTAACAGCACATCGCCAGGTCTGAGGCGACTTCGTCGTCGCTCACTGTCGAACGGCCAGATTTGTAATCCACAACTTCGATCGTGCCGTCTTCCCACTCATCGACTCGATCCACGCGTCCGATGAGTACGAAATCTCCCAAGTCGAGCCGCAAGAGCCGCTCGATCATAATTGTCTGGGCCGTCGTCGGTACCGTCAGTTCCCGTTCGACGTGAGCCGCGACGATGGATTTGCCTTCGCCAAGGGCCTCCTGCATCTCCTGAAGGCTCGAATAGCCCGCCTCGATCCAATTCTCATCCACTGCGGCGATGGCCTGGCTGACCGTCGTGACCCCGGTGTCGCCGGCATCGTGAAATCGCTGCAGCACCTTGTGAAGGGTCAGCCCAAAGCTGTAGTAGCTTTTCGATCGGAGGTACCAACGGCCTCGGTCGTCGACATAGGTCCATTTGTACTTATCCGGGCAAGCCAGATAGGTCGTCAACTTGCTCGGGCTCAATGTCGGCTTGCGCGGCACTCCTGCATTGTAGCCCCCGAGGTACCCTCCAATCGATGAAGATTCGATTGGGCCACAGCCCGGATTCGGACGATGCCTTCATGTTTTGGGGGCTCGCCAAAGGGGAAGTCAAGAGCGACCTCGAGTTCGAGCATATTTTGCGCGACATCCAGACCCTAAACGAATGGGCGAGGGAGGGCAAGCTGGAGTCCAGCGCCGTCAGTGTGCACGCTTTCGCATATGTCGCCGACAAATACGCCTTGCTGCGCCACGGCGGTTCGTTTGGAGAGAAGTACGGTCCGATGATCGTGGCCTCGAAATCGCTTTCGGTGGATGAACTTCGCGACACCGTGATCGCCGTCCCCGGCCTGCTGACTTCAGCGTATCTTCAGCTCTGTCTTTATTTTGCGGCGACCTATGGAGAAGGAGTTCGACCGAAGATCGAGGTCGTCCCATTCGATGAGATTATTCCTGCCATCAAATCAGGCAAGTACACCGCAGGACTGATCATTCATGAGGGCCAACTCACTTACGAACAAGAGGGCCTGACGCTTATTCGCGACATGGGTGTGTGGTGGAACGAGCTTACCGGTCTCCCGCTTCCGCTCGGAGTCAACGTGGTGCGCAAGGACTTAGGGCCGGACGTCGTCAAGGAGGTCAGCCGATGCATGCGCGAAAGCATCTCGGCGGGCCTGAAGGAGCGCGCCAAGGCGCTCGACTTTGCGCTGACGTTTGCGCGTGGAATGGATGTTTCGACGAGCGATAAGTTTGTGGGAATGTATGTCAACGACCGCACCCTCGATATGGGCGACGAGGGTGTTTCGGCAATCAAACTCTTGCTGCAGAAAGGAGCTGAAGCTGGGATTGTGCCAAAGGTTGAAGTGGAAGTCGTCGA
>JAYROD010000177.1:0-6134 GCA_041911835.1 Fimbriimonadaceae bacterium
ACCGCCGCGAACCCTGCGAACGGTCAGACTCCGGAAATCGTCCGTCCGGACCGGTATTGGGGATTCGAGCGACATCTCGGCGGGTCGAACTACGTGTACGCCGACACACACGCCAAGTACCATAAGATGCCCCAATGGTGGAAGACGACCAATCCTCCTTGGAGCAATCCGGATCTCGCATCGCTTCAGCCTTGCCCACAGTGGTTCCCGTGGGTGGATGACGAAGAGAAGTGGTAATCGCTACTATAATGTGAAGCCCAGAATCGGCATCAGGCGCGCTCCATTGTGGGGCGCGCCTTGTCTATTTGAGGCTTTTCCGAAGAACCCCACCCCGACGACCGTGACCTCTCTGTTCACCTCTTTCGGGACGCCGGAGAGTCCAAACAGCCTCTCGAGCAGGCGATACACATTGGTTGTTTCCACCTCAAAGGGCGTTCCCGCCGTCGTATATGGCGCCGGAGCTTCCGCTACGACTTCCCGGCCAGCAGAGTCTTCAAGAACCAGATAAATGTCGTCGTCGGGCCGATGGATGACGCGGATCAGCCTCGCCTGAACCTTCCATACGCTGGTCTCGAAGGGAGCAACTCGCCGATCCTGGTAAGCAGGCGAAGTCCCGTCGGCAGCCAGATCGTTCGGCCGCCGCAATCGAGTCATTGCTTCAATGGTGGTTCGCTTGATGGTTTTGTCGACCGTCGATGCCATCGAATCCGAACCACGACCCACTTTTTCCCGTGCGGGGCGGAATTCGATGCCCGGCAGGCTCTCCTCCATAAAATCCGTAGATCCGCCGGGTTTGCTGCCACACCCCACAGATAATGGCAAAGCTAGGAGAACTATGGCTGCCCGAATCCCTTTCACTTCACTGCTCCCGAATCGTGTGGAGGTTGACCCGCGGCGGCGCGAACGTCTGACTCCACGCCAGGCTCTTGACGTGACCGTCGGCAAAGGAATAGTTGGCCATGTCAGAGTGCCGCCGCGTCGCGATCGCGCCAGCCGTCGGGGCCATGTCAATCTCTGGGGCGAACAGGTTATCAGCCGAGAACCAAGGGTGATAGATGTCGTCGCAAAATTCCACAGCCAACCCGGTAGGAACGCTGCGACGTTCAGAATCGATGATCGTCGAGGCGGGATTTGCGACGCCAGATTCGTTGAGGCCGAAGACGAAGAATGCGTTCCGGACGTAGGACGTCAGATCGGGCGAATCGGGGTTGATTGAGAAGCATTGCTGTCCGAATGGATCAGCGTCGACAGGGCAGGCAAAAAGCTTCTGGACAGATAGGTCGGTCGCCGAAGTCCGACCACCTGTGTAGGGCAGTATGAGCCGGTAAACGGACCCGTAGAAAGGTTCATCGAGCCAACCAGCCAGGTCCTCGATCTCCGGAATGGCGCTCGATCGGCGCGTTTGAGGGTAGTAGCCATCGAAATCCGCATTGTACAGCGCGGTCGCCATGGCGACTTGCCGAACGTTAGAAAAGCAGGTCACTTTCTTGGCGCTGTCCTTAGCCCGCGCAAAAACGGGAAACAATAGCGCCGCCAGTATGGTAATGATTACGAGAACCACGAGGATCTCGATCAAGGTGAAAGCCCGCAATTTCATGGTGGATCGGTCATCCGCAGCACGAGGACGTTCGCATGCGAACGCCAGGTTCTTGTGACGACGTCAATTCATGTGCCATTGTGGAACAACCGGAGTTCAGATGAGGAAGAAAGCCTTTGCCTTCGTTGGATTAGTCGCCGTTGGATCCCTCCTGGGGTGCGGATCAAGGAGTAAGGATGCATCCACCGGACCGGGCGGAACCCCCTCTGCGAAGACGGCATCGAGGGTGGACATAAAACGGGCGGTCGACCCCGATGCTGCAAAAATCAACCGGATTGCCCAGGAGATCACGGTGGAAGACCTCGTGGCGACGCGCCTCCCAGATTCCGTCAAAGGCGGGCTCGAAACGTATCCTGAGAAGCGAATCGGGCCGTTCGAGACTTCCACGTACAAAGTGGACGCCACGATCAAGAGCGTCCAGCATCGAAAGGATGGAGACTTTTACCTGGTCGTCGAAGGAGCATCCGGCAAGCAAGCGGTCGTGGAGGTTCCCGATCCTGAGCAGTGCAAGAACAGCCCGATGTATTCCGACATCAAGGCGGCTAGAGAGCAGCTCGAAAAACGCTACCACCCGACCGACGACATCAAGAATGTCGACGATAAGGCCACGATCGAAGGCGTCGGGTTCTATGGGTTCAAGGGACGGCCTGGAAGCGGCACGCAAGGTCGCTCCGCCCGTCTGATGCCGGGAACAGGCGTTCATTTCTCAAAGTAGCCCAGAACCCAAATCCAAGCAAACGCGATCCCATCTGCAGAACTTTGGGAGGGTATCCATGCGTCATAATGCGTGGAGGCCCAGAGAAGGGGCTTTTTTTATGAAACGAGCATTTACCCTGATCGAACTCCTCGTCGTCATCGCGATCATCGCGATCCTTGCGGCGATCCTTTTCCCGGTCTTTAGCCGCGCCAAAGAGGCCGCTAAGAAGACTCAAACCCTCGCTCAGATGCGTCAGCTTGCTGCGAGCGTCATGATGTATGCGTCGGATTACGACGACTGCTTTGTTGCCGCAAGCATGCGCACGACGAACCCAAATGACACGCCGACGATTTGGACGGAAAGGCTGCAGCCATACATCAAGAACCAAGAGATCATGATTGCGGCGGGAAGCGATGGCGGCTATGCGGCAGACTGGAATTCAAGGCGGCACCAGAGCGTGGGCTACTCCGACGCGACCGGTTTCGATCCGCTCTCTACTGCTCAGCCAGGAAGTGCCCCAGCCGGGACCGAAGGCTTCACTACGGTGGCCAATTTCAGCCAAGCCGACGAAACAGCCAGAACCGGACTTTTCGCCGTGACGGCAAATGGGCCGAAAGGGGACCTGACCTCAAAGCACCGAGGCTACGTTTTCAATCCTTACAATGGGCTCAACTCCCCCGATGGGGACTATGCCAAAGGGTTGCCAATGATCTCCGACCGAGATCTGGTGACGGATCCGAACGATGCTCGCTACCCGAACTCACCCAGCCTCGGAGCGGGCGCGCTCAAGCCCATTTACGCTCGATATGGTTCGGATGGTCGCGGCGCGGGGACTTCGCCCGTCGTGTTTGCGGACGGGCACTGCAAAGTGTATTCCGCTAACGGCATGAACTCGTTTGGAAATATCATCTGGCGATTCCGGTAAGGGATAGACCGTTTCTATCATTCGCCGCACCGACGCCTGCTTTTGAGCATCCTCAGAGCTCGAAGTCTTTATCGACCGGTGGCACAGGGCGCTCGATTCTGGTAGGTCGGCTCGGTCCGGCCTTCGATGCGGCGTCGAAGATCGACCAGAGATGGAAAATGACGGCAAATCCGACGGGAAGCATGACGACGGGATTGAACGGAGCGCCTCCGCCTCGGCCACTAATGCCGATCGCATTAAAGAGGCCCCTCATTCCGTCTGGGATGAGCCACGCGATCGTCCAACCGAGCGCCCAGCCTCCCAGCATCATGCCGCCCTTCGAATATCGCTCGGACGCCAATTGTCCAAGCCCGGGCACGATGAGGGAAAGCCATACGGCTGCTTTGCCGCCGACCAATGTGTCATCGGTGGGTGCAAACATACCGCTCGCCGTATACAAATTGAGGACGCACTCGCCGAATTTCCGCTCGATCCCGGCATTTTCGGGTTCGATTTTCAGAGCGCGCTGATAGAGCTCCTTCGCTTGGGTCCACTTTCGCTGCTCCATCAGCAAATCGCCCAGCGCCTCGAGGACAACCACGGACCCCGGCGCCGTTTGTTCCGCCTCCTCCGTCAGTTTGCGCGCCAAGCCGAATTCGTTGCGACGCCGCGCGACAGCCGCCTGACGGATCAGACTCTCGGCTTTGTCGATTTGAGCCTGAGTTGGAGGCTCAATCGGCTCAGAAGTGGGTTCTACTCCACCAGATCCGGGTTCGGCTGCATCGTCTTCCAAAGGGTCTCCAGGTCGTAGAATTGGCGCTTCTCTTCGCGCATCACGTTAAAGACGACGTCCCCATAGTCTTGGAGGACCCATCCACTCGCGTCGCCTGCGCTCACTCTGATGGGACGGATTTTGTGCTCGCGGAGTTTTTCCGCGACCTTTTCGGCGATCGAATTGACATGAACGTCACTGGTTCCGGTGCAAACCACAAAGTAATCGGTGACGGAGGTCTTGTCATGGACGTCGAGCGTCTCAATTCGTTCGGCCTTCATGTCGTCGGCAAATTGGGTGATGAGTTGTGCCTTCTCGTTAGAATTCAAATGCTTTCAGTCCTTATAGAGCCCTTCGATCTTAATGGTATCCAATACCGCTGGATTTAGCCACTTGGCGACACTGATTCCTCGAAGAACATGGTCTCGAATCTCCGTCGAGGAGATCTTGATTGGAGCGTTAATAGGAAACACATCGATTCGTTCGCGAATCCATGATGGGAGACCCTGAATGATTGGATCGATGAGTCCGGGTGGCCTTACGGCCACTGCCAGGCGGCACAGCTTGAGCAGCTTCTCGGGCTGGTGCCATTTGGCGATGTCCCCAAGCAAGTCGCTGCCCACAATGAACCAGTAGTCCGCCGGTTGAGCCATTTGCAGTTCTTCCACCGTGTCGACCGCATAACTCGGCCCAGGTCGGGAAATCTCGATGTCAGAAATAGCGAATCCTGGTTCGTCACCGAAGGCCAGTTCGGCCATTCGCAAGCGCTTCTTGCCAGGTGAGACCGTTCGGCGGCGTTTCAACGGGTTTCTGCCGGCAGGGATCACCAGCACCTCGTCCAGGTTCAAGTGCTCCATGGCCGATTTGCCGATTGCCAAGTGCCCCAGATGAGGAGGATCAAAAGTGCCGCCGAGAATCCCGATTTTCATCCTTCGTCCGTAAAAGCGAACACGGTGTCGCCGACATACACGTTGTCACCCTCGGAAGCGCCCAACTCTCGAAGCTTCTCAATCACACCTAGCCTCTCCAGGCGACGATGAAGGTATCGCAAAGAATCAGAGTGTTCAAGATTCGTCATGGCTACCATTCGGAGGATGCGGCGTCCGGTGATCTCCCAGCCATCTTCGGCCCGATGAACGTCCCAACTATCATCTGCCACGATCTTCTTGGCAGGCATGAGCACTTCGACGGGCTCAGCCTTCTCCGCCTCATCGAGCATTCGCTTCATTTCGAATTTGAGCGGTTCGATTCCTTGGCCGGTGACGGCGGAAAGAGGGAAGAGGGGAAGTCCGAACCCCTTGAATGCGTTTTCGATGTCCTCTAGCCTTTCTCGTGGAGCGAGGTCGATCTTGTTGAGCGCGACGATCCTCGGCTTGTCGGCGATTTCTTTGGAATAGAGCGCCAATTCCGCTTCAATCAGCTTAAAATTGGCGACCGGATCCGACTCGTCAACGGGGAAGACGTCCACGACGTGTACAAGCACTCGAGTACGTTCGACATGGCGCAAGAACTGATGTCCCAGACCATGCCCTTCGTGTGCACCTTCAATCAGGCCCGGCATATCCGCAACGACGAAGGTCTCATCGGCGACAGTGACCACTCCCAAGTTCGGAGTGATGGTTGTAAACGGATAGTCTCCGATTTTGGGTCGGGCGGCGCTCATCTGACTGATCAGAGTGCTCTTGCCGGCGTTTGGCAGCCCAATCAGGCCCACGTCGGCGAGAAGCTTCAGTTCGAGCCGCGCACGCACGATCTCGCCGGGGGCGCCCTTCTGAGCAAAATTGGGAGCCTGCCGCACGCTACTCACGAAGTGCATATTTCCGAATCCGCCCCTTCCTCCTTGGCAGATCACGTACTTCATCCCATGAAAGTTCAAATCAACCAGAACGTCACCAAGGACGTCGTCGACGATGACCGTCCCAACCGGCACTCTGATCTCGATGGAAGCGCCGTTCCTCCCTCGCTTGTTTCCGATCGCGTGAGCGCCGTTTCCGGCTTCAAAGCGGCTCTTGAGCTTGAAATCGTATAGGGTGCGCTTGCCGCGATCAGCGGTGAGCGTGATGTCGCCCCCCTTGCCGCCGTCCGCGCCGTTAGGGCCTCCGCGGGGGACGTGCTTCTCTCGGTGAAAAGCGACAGCTCCTGAGCCGCCGGTTCCGGAGACGAA
>JAYROD010000178.1:0-3578 GCA_041911835.1 Fimbriimonadaceae bacterium
CGGGCGTCGAAGCGCCCATCGCCGTCATCTCGCCCATCCTGCCGATCGAAGCGGATCAAGCCGTTTTCTATCGGCTTCGAATTGTCGTCGAGCGGAGCGTTACGGCGCAAGCTCTGAGCGTTGCCGCGACCGAGCAGGACGCGGAAGCGTATGTTCACCTCGAGGTCGACACTGGACTCGCGAGGTTCGGATGCATGCCGCAAGACGCCACCGCGATCGCGTGCGAGATAGGACGCCTGCCCCGCACCCGCCTCGAAGGAATCTGTACCCATTTTGCCAACAGCGGCAGAGATCCCGAGCGGACGAATCAGCAGCTCGAACTCTTCCACCAAGCCATTAGGGCATGTCGGGCGCAGGGGATCGAATTCGAGATGGTTCACGCAGCCAACAGCGCGGGCGCTGCGCTCTATCCGGAAAGCCGCCACGATATGGTTCGAGTCGGAATCAGCGCCTATGGCATGGACCCCTATGACATGTTCGGCGGGAGGGCCATCCCCGTGCTTACTTGGAAGGCCCGTGTCATGGCGATGCGGGAATTGCCCCCGGGGAGTCCTGTCAGCTATTCCGGGACCTATCTCACCAAAAGGAAGGAGCGTATCGCCACGCTCGGCGTTGGCTATGGGGACGGATACCCACGGGCGCTAAGCAATCGGGGAGTTGTGCAAATCAAGGGCCGAGAGGCGCCCGTCGTCGGCATGGTCTGCATGGACCAGGTCCTCATCGACGTCACCGACATTCCCAGCGTCGATTTAGGCGATGAGGCGGTCCTGGTGGGCGAGAACGTGCCGGCGGAACGGTTAGCGAAGATTATCGATACCACCGCGCACGCCCTCACGACGCAGATCATGTCGCGGGTTCCTCGGCGCTACCGCCACACCTGAGCTATTTCGGGATCGGAAACACGCTCGCGTCAAGCACATTGGAATTCAACTTCAGCTGGACGATACCGTTGGGACTCGGCTCTTTGTCGACGGCGATTTGGGCTATCGCTGCCTGCGAACCTCCCAGCACGATGTTTTCCATTTCTTGAACGTTAGCGCCTTCATCCTTTAGCACCGATAGCACGTGAGCGAGAACTCCCACCCTGTCCAAGTGTCGAACTACCAACAGATGTGTTGCGTTCTGCCCCTTCTTGACGTTGACTACGTTCGGAACAACGCCGGTCGCCTTAAATTCCTGCACAATGCGTACGGTTTCTGCCGCAACGGCTTCCTGAGCTTGGTCGGTGCTGGCCCCGATATGGTGCGTGCAATAGACGTTTGAGAAGTTCCTCAGCGAGCCCTCGTAGACTCCTTCTCCACCCGATGGCTCTCCATCGAAAACATCCAAGCCGGCTGTGATTTTGCCTTCCGCCAGCACCTTCTCGAGCGCGGCCTGATCGACGACCTCCGCTCGACTGGTGTTGACGAAAACCGATCCTGGCAGCATGGCCGCAAAGAAGGAAGCCCCAAGCATCCCCCGAGTCTCCTGGGTGAGACTGACGTGGACGGAAACAAAATCGGACTGCTTCGCGACCTCCTCCGGAGATGCCGCCCGGCCGATGCCCATCGCTGCCGCGACATCGGGAGTCATCCACCGGCTAAAGGCCACAACCTGCATTCCAAACGCTTTCGCGCGGGTAACGACCTCCTGTCCGATCCTTCCCATGCCGATCAAGCCAAGCGTGCGCCCATAGAGGCCCTTCGCTTTGCTGAATTCCTTCTTATTCCACCGTCCCGCCCGCAGCTGGGAGACGTTGTCGGGGATATGCCTGTCGCAAGCTAACATCAGGCCGAACGCCAATTCAGCGACAGCCTGGCTGTTCTTTCCAGGGCAATTCGAGACATAGATCCCATTCGCGCTTGCGGCGGCGACGTCGATCGTGTTGTAACCGGCGCCGGCGCGAATGATGAGGGCAAGGCGCGTGCTCTCCAGCATATCGGAGGTCACCTTCGTGGACCTTACGACAAGCACTTGGGCTCCCGAACTCTTGATCGCTTCGGCCAGCGGTTGCTCCTTCAATTCGGGTCGATAGTCGACCTCCGCGCCGATCGCTTTCAGCCCATCCAGACCGCTTTGTTCGAACTTATCCGCCACCAAGACCTTCATGCTGGCGAGTTTACTCAGCGATCCCCCGCGATCACAGTACAATGGAGGCCGAAGCGCACATGCCCCACATCCATCTAGAGACCACACCTAACGTGCTCGAAAACAAGAATGTCGAGAGGATTCTCTCGGCGCTCGTCGATCAGCTCTCGGAATTCGACACGATCGACACCAAGTCGATCAAGGCCTATTACACGCTGCGGGAGATGTTCCGAGTGGGCGCCGGCGCGAAACCTGGATTTGTTCACTGCACGGTCCAGATCCTTACCGGCAGGACGGATGAACTGCGACGACAAATCGCCGAGGCGATGTTTCAGCACCTCGAAGTTCGGTTCCAAGAGTCGGTGGCCAAAGGCATCGCCGCGATCACCCTCGAACTCCGAGAGATGGACCGCGAAACCTACATGAAGTCCTGAATCGCTTATCCCTAAAGGCTGGCCTTTCCGGAGAGTGGTCTTGCTTCGGTTTGAAGTAAGTCGAAAACGATGATGTCGTTTTCGCCCTGCTTCAACCACGGCGCTGGGCAATAGAGCCTGAACTGCGGTCCGATCTCCCAGAACCTCCCAAGGTTGTGGCCATTCACCCAAACAATGCCCTTCTTATATGCCGAGAGGTCGATGTAGGTATCCGCCGGAGCGTCGAGATGGAATCGCCCTTCGAAGAATGTCCCCGGCCGGGTCGGATTCGCCGTTTGGCTGAGCCCTTGAACCCATTTTTCGTCCATCGGCAAGGGATAGATCTGCCAATCCATGAGCGTCATGCCGTTCAGGGTCACCCGTTCCGTGATGCCCTTCCGATCGATGAGTTGTTGCGCGAAATTGATCCGCCCCATTCCCTCGACGAGAATATCGAGCACCGGTATCGCGTTCTTGGTCGCGGGCAATGTCAGGCTCGAGCGTCCGTCGCGGCGATCGAGCGTACCGACCAATTGCCCATCGAGAAACACCGTCGCGAAGTCGTGCAAATCGGTCACATGCAGTTGGCCGGATTTGTGACCGATTAGTTTGGTTCGATAGAGAACGAATCCCGACCGCTGGCCCAGCGATTCAAACGGCACTGGCTGGGCCAGGGCGATCGGCGCAGGCAAGTGATCCCAAACCGTGGTCCTTGCCTTCATCTCGATCTTCGGTATCTCGACAGTCGCGATCGGATCAGGGATCTCTGCAAGCTTCTCACCAGGCAGCAACCGCTTGCCGATGAGCTCGCGGAGGGCCAGATACTTGGGAGTCGCCCGACCCTGTTCGGTGATGGGAGCATCATAGTCATAGCTGGTCACGTCGGGCTCATAACCTTTCCCGCCGCTGTTGGCTCCCGCCCAATACTCGAAGTTGGTGCCTCCGTGGACGACATAGAGGCTGAACGAGAGGCGGTTGTCCAACAGAAACTTGAGTTCATTTGAAATCGACTCCGTCGAAGCGGTTGCCCATTTCTCGCCCCAATGCGTCAGCCACCCCGGATAAGTCTCGCTGCTCCAGACCGGCACTCCAGGATTC
>JAYROD010000179.1:0-4999 GCA_041911835.1 Fimbriimonadaceae bacterium
GAACCGCCTAGAGGCTCACGCGTATATCGGCCTAATCCTCTAACCAGCGCACGCGCGAAGAACGCCAACGATTTGCAAAGCTACACATTTCGAGGTGTGGATTACTCGCCGGGCGCGCGAACGTTCAGTACAAACCTGGTGGGTCTGAAGCGGCTCGACCTTGCGGATCGGCTTATGCCAATCGGACGTAGCTTGAATTTCATCCGCTATTTTGACGACTTTCCATTCAAGCCGAGTTCGGACATTTGGGAAGACACCAGAACCGGAGGGTTCGGCGACGAGAAGCTGTATGTTGTACAGACGGTCCGAAGGGTCATTGAGCGCTGCATCCTCATGTCCACTGACCCCGGAGACCTAGTCCTCGACCCGACATGCGGGTCTGGTACTACTGCCTTCGTTGCCGAGCAATGGGGTCGACGATGGATCACTATTGACACATCGCGTGTGGCATTGGCGTTGGCACGAGCGCGGATCATGGGCGCGCGCTTCCCATACTACCTGTTGGCCGATTCCCGCGAGGGGCAGCTCAAAGAGGCTGAGGTAACCGGCAAACCCCCGAGTTCTCAGCCAGTATATGGAAACGTGCGTCAGGGGTTCGTCTACGAGCGTGTACCGCATATCACACTAAAGGCTATTGCCAACAACGTAGAAATTGATGTCATTTGGGAACAATGGAACGCGAAGCTGGAGAAATTGCGCGCGAAGCTCAACGTCGTGCTCAAGAAGAGTTGGCATGAGTGGGAGATACCGCGCGAGATCGAATCCAAATGGCCGGACGAAGCAAAGTCGTTGCATGGCGACTGGTGGCAGGCTCGCATCGCACGCCAGAAGGAGATCGAGGAGTCCATTGCCGCCAAGGCCGAATTTGAATACCTATACGACAAGCCATACGACGACAAGAGGAGAGTTCGCGTTGCCGGACCCTTCACGGTCGAAAGCCTCTCACCGCACCGTGTCCTTGGGCTAGACGAAAATGATGAGTTGCTCGGCTCCGCCGCAGAGCCGAACGCTGCATACCTGGCCACGCAGTCTTTCGCCCAGATGATTCTGGAAAATCTGAAGACCGCCGGCGTGCAACAGGCTCACAAGGACGACCGAATCACGTTTACCGCTCTGGCCCCTTGGCCGGGAGACCTGATCTGCGGGGAGGGTCGGTATCTCGAAGGTGGTGAAGTCGGCGCCGAGAGGCGTGCCGCCATCTTCATCGGTCCGGAGTTCGGCACCGTAACGCGCCCAGACCTAGTGGCTGCCGCCCGCGAGGCGGGCGATGCCGATTTCGACGTGCTGATTGCCTGCGCTTTCAATTACGAGGCCCACGCCACGGAGTTCAACAAGCTTGGCCGTATCCCGGTGCTGAAGGCGCGCATGAATGCCGACCTGCACATGGCGGAGGACCTCAAGAACACGGGCAAGGGCAATCTCTTCGTCATCTTTGGTGAACCGGACATCACGATCTTGGACTCCGAGGACGGCAAGATTCGCGTCAAGGTTAATGGCGTCGACGTATTCCACCCCCAAACCGGCGAAGTGCGCAGCGACGGCCCGGAAGGCATTGCCTGCTGGTTCATTGACACCGATTACAACGAAGAAAGCTTTTTCGTTCGCCATGCGTATTTCCTAGGGGCGAACGATCCCTACAGTGCGCTGAAGACAACGCTCAAGGCCGAGATCAATGAAGACGCTTGGGCGACCCTCAATAGCGACACGTCGCGTGCTTTCGAAAAGCCCAAGTCTGGGCGCATCGCCGTCAAGGTCATCAATCACCTGGGTGATGAGGTGATGAAGGTGTTCCGGGTTTCGTGAGCTGCTAACATCTGTTAACTATGACCGATTCGGCGTTCACGTTGACGAATGCACCGATTGTCGAAGCGGTGCTCGACATCGATTGTGACCTGCCACCCGGACAGGAACTCGCTTCGCTGGAAGGGCGCGCTCGTGAGAGCTTTCGTGATACGTACCCCAAGTTGCGAACACAGTTGTTCCAAGAGCATCAGATCGAGGCGAAGCTGGATGAGCCACCCAAGATGTCAATCCGGCATGGCGTGCGGGCCCTCCAGTTCTTGCAGAATGACGAGAAGCAAATCGTTCAGATTCGGACACAAGGCTATTCCTTTAACCGGTTGGCACCGTACTCCAGTTTGGATGACTACCTGCCGGAAATCGAAAGAACGTGGCGACTTTTCATCGATCTGGCGCTGCCCTCGCAGGTTCAGGCAATTCGGCTTCGCTACATCAATCGCATTTTTCTTCCGTTGACGGAAGGCCGGGTACAGTTGGATGACTACTTCAGAGTTGGTCCCAGGCTGCCGGACGAAAAGAACCTCACTTTTGTTGGTTTCTTCAATCAACATACCGCTATCGAAAATTCTACGGGACATCAGGTAAACATAGTCCTTACCGCAGAGCCCCCGCAGGATGGTCACTTGCCGATCATCTTCGACAACTCTGTCGCGTCCTTGTCCCGTGGGGAGCCGGACAACTGGGCGTGGATCTTGGAGAGAACTCAATCATTGCGATTGCTTAAGAACCGAATCTTCAGAGACACTTTGACCGAATCATGTTTGAACCTCTTTCGACAGCCGTAGGAATCTGTTGGCTTGGCTATGCGGGATTGAATGCATACGCAAGGCCAAGCAGTGCAATTTCTCCTGAAGCTAAGGCGGTGGCAAAGGCAGTTTCCGTCTTGGTGGAAGCAGGCGAGCGGTCGCAGGTCTTGTTTGGCAAGAAAGCAATGGCTCTTTCGAAGTTGATAGCCCTTGCGAACGAGTGCGCGAGTACGGGTTGGGACGGCGATAGTGCCAGTCCGATTGATCCGATGGCGGTTTTGCACGCGGCTGAGTTCGTCCGCGCGTTGCCTGATGGGATGCCGTTGCCAGACTTTGCGCCGGAGCCGGATGGAGGCATTTCACTCGACTGGATTCATTCGCGGCACAGATTGTTCGCCTTGAGCGTTGGGAATACCGACCGCCTGGCCTATGCCTGGCTTGACGGCACAGACAAGGGACACGGGGTCGCACGGTTCGATGGATCGAAGGTTCCGTTGCGTGTGCTCGAACAGATCCGAACCACGATGAGCGACGGAAATGCTTTCGTCCGGGCTGCCTGAACGCGTCGACGATAGCGAGAACCTGGCGAGGTTCCTGACGCAAAGCAGTCAGTTCAACGCAACGATGCCAAAGCCATCGGCGTTTCTCCCGAACCCTAAGTATAGAAACACGTCTGTATTCCGAGTTGGTGGCGACCCGGACCGGTTACGGCAGATATGGGGGCAAACCGCAGGTGGGAACCGCGCACTTCGGGGAGCCGCAATCTGCGTTGCCGGCAACATAAAGTCTGTCGGGCTTAGCGTGATTGCGGCCGAACCCCCACCTGCGCATGCCAACATCGAAGGCTGGCCATGGCTCGAAGGTGATCCTGAGCTTCAGAAGGCAAGACAATTGGAAATTGCGAGCCAGATTGCAACTGAGGCCGTGCTCGTCCAACTGTAGCGGCCTCCGGCAATGGACTTTCGCATCGCCGATACATTTACCGACAGCCTCGCACGGCTGACGGGCGATGAGCAAAAGGCGGTCAAGACGACGGCATTTGATCTGCAGGTAGACCCCTCGGCCCCCGGATTGAGCTTTCACAAGCTCGACAAAGCCCGAGACAAGAACTTCTGGTCCGTGCGAGTCAGCAGTGACATCCGGCTGATCGTACACAAGACGCAGGGGAGCCTGCTGCTCTGCTACGTTGGTCATCACGACCGCGCGTACGACTGGGCGCAGCGTCGAAGGCTAGAAACGCATCCCAAGACCGGAGCGGCTCAGCTCGTCGAGATCCGAGAGACTGTCCAGGAAATTGTCGTTCCGACGTATGTCGAGGCGCCAAAGTCGGTTCCCGTCAAGGCTCCACTCTTTGCGGGGATCACGGACGAAGAGCTGTTGAGCTACGGTGTGCCCTCCGAGTGGCTGGCCGATACTCGTCAGGCAACCGAGGACACACTCCTGACTCTTGCCGACCACCTCCCGGGAGAGGCGGCGGAGGCGCTGCTGGAGTTGGCGACCGGCGGCAAGCCGCGCGTTGCGACGCCCACTGCAACCGCAGTAAGTCCCTTCGATCACCCCGACGCATTGCGGCGGTTCCGCGTGATGGCGAACGTCGAGGAGTTGCAACGGGCTCTGGAGTATCCGTGGGAGAAGTGGACAATCTTCCTTCATCCGGAGCAGCGGCAATGGGTGGAGCGCGACTACGCGGGGCCCGCACGCGTTTCAGGCTCTGCAGGTACCGGGAAGACCATCGTCGCGCTCCATCGAGCGGCATTCTTGGCGCGAAGTCATCCGGATGCGCTGGTGTTGCTCACGACGTTCTCCGAGACATTGGCCGACGCGCTCCGCACGAAGCTCCGGCGGCTGGTCAGCAACGAGCCGCGTCTCGCCGAGCGGATCGACGTGTACTCCATCGATGCCGTCGGCTCGCGGCTATACAAATCCCACTTCGAACAGCCCAGTATTGCGACCCGGAAGACTGTCAGCCGACTTCTGGAGCAGGCGTCCGGGGAGGTCGGAAACCACCATTTCACGCCGCCATTCCTGCGTCAGGAGTGGGAACAGATTGTCGACGCGTGGCAGCTTGAGACCTGGGACGCGTATCGCGACGTTGCCCGCCTGGGCCGGAAGACACGGCTGCCTGAGCAGCAGCGGCGCGCCCTGTGGGCCATTTTCGAGCGGGTTCGGGGTTCTCTGGCGGCGACCGGTCAGATCACGTCGTCGGCCATGTTCAGCCGAGTAGCCGCCGCGGTTGCCGGAAGCAAGCATCCGCCCTACGAATTCGCGGTGGTCGACGAGGCACAGGATCTCAGCATCTCTAATCTGAAGTTCCTTGCTGCTGTTGGTGCGAACCGCCCGAACGCTTTGTTCTTTGCGGGAGATCTCGGTCAGCGCATCTTCCAGCAGCCGTTTTCATGGAAGTCGCTCGGGGTCGACATTCGTGGACGCTCCCGGACTCTTCGCGTGAACTA
>JAYROD010000180.1:0-3117 GCA_041911835.1 Fimbriimonadaceae bacterium
CGCCGCAGCGGAGATGACGCCTTCCGGCGCGCCGCCCGTGCCCATCAACCCGTCGACGCCGGCATCCGGGTCGAGCGCCGCAATAGCGACCGATAGGTCTCCGTCGGGGATCAGATGCACCCGCGCACCGACATCCCGAATCTCGGCGATGAGCTCTTGATGGCGCTCACGGTCCAGCAGTCCGATCGTGACCTCGTCGATGTCCTTGCCCAGAGCCTTCGCCATGAGCCGAACGTTCACCCGCGCAGGAAGCGTAATATCCACGACCCCGACGCATTCCTGCCCGACGACCAGCTTCTCCATGTAGCAGTCGGGCGCATGCATGAGGTGTCCCTGGCCCGCAACCGTTGCCGCGAGTACGGCGATGGCGTTCGGGGTGCCGTTTGCGCAAAGGTTGGTGCCTTCGAGCGGGTCGACGGCGATATGCACCTCGGGCCCATCGCCGGTGCCCACCTTTTCTCCGATATAGAGCATGGGCGCCTCGTCGCGCTCGCCCTCGCCGATGACGATCGTGCCGCACATCGCCATCTCGTTCAGCGTGCTCCGCATCCCTTCGCAGGCGGCTTGGTCCGCCCCGTCGCGGTCGCCCTTGCCTACGAATCTCGCCGCGGAAAGCGCCGCCGCCTCAGTGACCCTCAAGAAATCAAGGTGAAAATATTGATCCATGCCCAACTCCATTGTTGGCATGCCGGTCCCGGCTAGCCATGTCCTGAATTCAGTTTACAACACGAGCTCGTCTGGCCCCCCTCGAACCTCCAGGACCGACTTGCCGGAGCCGATCATTGGAGGTATCCTAACTGCTCACGCTGCCGCATAGCTCAGTCGGTAGAGCAGCTGACTGTTAATCAGCGGGTCCTAGGTTCGAGTCCTAGTGCGGCAGCCATTCTTCTTTACGGGCCGAAGTTCCAAACCGCCTGGTCCAGCCGAACCTTCCAAGGGTTGTTCCCTTTTTGGAGGAAAGAGCGGTACAAGACCCGGGTCTTCACTTGAAGCGTTCCGGCTTGAATGAAGTTTGCGATTGGTCCGGGCGGCGACACATCGACCGTCGCATCCGTTCCCGTGAGAACACGCTTGCCGGCGGGCACCCACACGGAGTTGGAGTAGTCCCACATCTGGATTTCCGCGTAGAGTTGCACGAGAAGGTTCGATGGGTCTGCGCTTTGCTCCAGATGGAACGACATCGACGTCGGATTCAGCTTCGTTGCATAACCGGTGAAGACGGCCGAGAGCTTTTCGGGACTTCCAGAAGGATTGTCCTGCAGCAGGAGCCGCCAATCGTCGCCTGAATAAAGATCGGCGAGGGCGCCGCTTAAGACGGAACCGACCTCGAGGCTGTACGATCTCGGAGTCACGGGCCCTGCAAGGGTCGCCTCGATTCCACTGACCACGAAGCTCGAAACCAAAGGCGTGAACGCAATTTGGAGCCCTCCATTAGCGTCCGTGAGGAAGTAGCGCTCTTCCACCACCGCCTTGAATCCTTGGCCTCCCGCGGCATTCCAGATGCTGTAGTTGGCCAAGAACGGCTGCCCGTTCACCGAGACGTTGAATCGCCTTGCCGTGTCGTTGTGATTCTCCGAGAAGTGCAGCCGCACCTTGTACAGCGTATTCGGCCGCAGTCCCGGAAGGTTGAAGTTATAGGGCGAATTCGAGAACTCCGAGGTCTGATAGACCTGCATCGGAGCTGCTTCGAATGCCGCTGAAGTGTCGATTGAGTTGGGGACGGTATCTGTCTGAAGCGTCCCAAACGGGTCCTGAGTGAAAGGAGCAATCGATGTCCCGCCACAATTCAGCCGATAGCCCTCGAACGTCGTCGGTGGGTTCACCATCACAAAGACCTGTGCGGGAGCCGAATCCACGTACCCGTCGTTCACCTTGTAGGTGAAGCTGTCCGGTCCGTAATAGCCTGGCGCAGGTGTATAGGTCTGGTTTTGCCCGCTTCCTGAGAACGTCCCATGCTGGGGTTGAGTCACGATGATGTACGTGAGTGGTTGCCCATCCGCATCGAATCCTTGCAGCGTGATTGCGGTCGGAGTTCGATATGGGATGTATACGGCATTGATGAGCGCACCAGACTGAACCCAAGTAGTACCACCGAGGAGATTGCCATTGAGATTGTTCGGTCCCGAGTCGCCCATCACTGCGCCGGCGCTCTCGTTCATTTGCCAAAACGCCTTGATTCCAGGCAAAGTGCCAAGAAGCGTAGACACTCGGTCCCGCAGCAACTCCCACTGTGGCTTAGCTCGTGAGTATATTCGGATGTCGTCGACTGCGCCAGCCAGATAGGCATCCGCAGCCCAGTTGCTTCGCCCTATGTAGTCGATGGTTCGCACCAACGAAAGTGGCGACTGCATGGTACCAGCGGCAACCAGTGCGCCATCGATGAAGAGCTTTCCGTCGGTTCCTGACAGTGTCGCCGCGACCTGAACCCACGTCCCGATGGGAAGTACGTTCGCCGAAACGATCGCGGAACCACCGCTGCCAATGTAGGTTTCGAAATGGGGTTTCCCAGATGAGCCGTCCGATGCGGCAAGCAGGACGTTGTTCGACGACTGGCCGTTTCCAAAATCGAGTAGTCGCGACCAAGTGTTGTAACTATCTGCTCTCACCCAGCATTCGATCGTGAAATCACCGCCAAACCACGTGTCGGAGGCGACCGCAACATGGCCGTTGATGCCATCGAACTTAAGAGCTGAACCTGCCAGACCGGCGAACGGCGCGGTATTGGTCAGCGTGAACTGGCCCGAGCCCGTTGGCGAAGCATTGTAGAATTGGCTCCCTCCTTGGTATCGAGCCCCGAGCGTGTGCTGTCCAGGGCCGAGATTCACGGGGAATGTGTAATTGAGGGTCGCCAATCCGCTCCCATTGGTATTCGCGGATCCGACGTCCAATCCATCGATGCTGAACGTCACCGGATAGCCGGAGAGCGTCGCGTTGTCCGTCGTTCGACGCAACGTCGCGGTCAGGTTGTAGTTGGAGTGCACCGGCGTCGAGAATCCGGTGTTCGGGGTGCAGGACGTGTCGGCCTTCAGGACCGTCAGGGTCGAGGAGTTCGAGGTGCCTTGGAAACTGCCGTTTCCAGTGAAGCTCGCCACCAGTTGGTAAGGCGTGCCCGGAACA
>JAYROD010000181.1:0-2923 GCA_041911835.1 Fimbriimonadaceae bacterium
CGGAGGCAAAAGATCGCGGTCTTGCCTCCTGATGTCAACCGATCTGGTGTCGACTTCGAAATAGAAGGAGGAGCATCCATTCGGTTTGGCTTGGCAGCGATCAAGGGCGTTGGCGATGGACTCGTAGCGGGCTTGATCGCGGAGAGGGAAAAGCACGGTCCGTTCGTTCACTTGTTCGAATTCTGCGATCGAACGAAGGCCCACGGGATGAATCGCACGGCGCTCGATGCGCTGATTCGAGCAGGAGCGTTAGAGCCGATCGACTCGAACCGAAACAAGCTGCTGTCGACGATCGATGGGGCTATGGCGTTCGCTGATTCAGCTGCCAGGAATCGACTGGCGGGCCAGAATTCTCTTTTTGGAGGAGGAACGACGCCGACGGAATCGCACGTGCACTACCCGGTCCTCCCTGAGGTGGAGAGGCCGACAAAATCACAGACTTTGGCCATGGAGAAGGAGGTGTTGGGGATCTACGTTTCCGACCACCCTCTGCGCGGCTATGAGAGGACGCTCGAGGCGGTTTCGACCCATGCCTGTTCGTCGATCGAAGAGGTTGAAGAAGGGACACAGGTTCGAATCGCCGGCGTCATCGCCAACTTGCGGACGATCGTCACCAAATCGAAAGGCGAGAAGATGGCGACGCTCGCCATCGAAGATTTTTCTGGCCAAGCCATTTGTACTGCCTTTCCCGCCATCTATGAGAAGTACCGCAGTCAGTTCGTGAAGGATACGGTGGTGAAATTGAAGGGCATCGTCATGCACCGCGAGCGCCTGGCTCGAGGGGGCGAGAAAACCATTGAGATTCGAATCGAGGAGATCGAGGCCATCGAACCCGTGAACGTTCCGGAATTGGCGACCGATGAGACCGATGTCGGCACCATGATCATCAAAGTGTTGGCCGCAACGAAAGATCAGCTCGCAAACGTCCGCCAGGTCATCACCGGGAATCCTGGGCTGCATCGGGTCGTCTTGAAAGTGGGCGGCGACAAAGCGACTCAACTCGAACTCCTCCACCGCACAAATCCGAGCGAGGAACTGATCGAGCGAATCAAGCGCACGCTGACCCGCTGTTCCATCGAAGTCGAAAACAAGTCAACTGCCATCTCCAGAAGCCAAGACACCGCGTCGGCGGTCACCGCGTCCTAGTTCGGATCTGTTCAATGAATAAACTCAAATTGCTCGCCACGCTCCTGTATTTAGCCGTCTGCGGATTCGCACTGGCTATTGGTCAGGATCCATTCGATCTCCATGCATCGAACGTATCGCTCCTGCAGATGAAGCCGATCCAAAAGGAGATAGGCGTGACTGAGGCCCAGCGCGCGAAAATGAATGCTGCCGCCGCGGTCTATACGAAAGAGATGACTGCTCTCAGCGCCGAAGTGCAGAAAGCTGCTGCTCAGAATCACAAGCCTCCGGCAAACGCCAAATCACGCGCCGATGCCGCCTTGGCGAAGCTCAATCGAGCGGTCTTGGCGCAGCTATCGGCGACACAGCTGAAACGACTTCGGGAAATCAGCCTCCAAGCAGCAGGTGGAGCGGCCATGGGGGACGATGTCGTCGCCAAGCGAGTTGGACTCGATGCGTCACAGGTCAAGAAGATACGTGCGATCTACGACGCCGCACTCAAGGCCGCCGCCGCGCTCGAGCAAAAGGAAATGGATGCCGCCCTCAAGGACATCAAAGATAAAAAGCCCAAAGACGACGCGGAAGCCAAAAAGCTCATCGCCGAGGCTCAAAAGCGGGCCGCGGCCGTTCGTCAGAGGCTCGCCGCTCCGACGAACAAGCTCCGCGTCGACGCAGAGGTGAAGTCCATGGCGCTGCTTTCCACTGCCCAGAAGAGCGCCTGGTCGGCCCTGTTGGGCAAAAGGTACGACCTCCCCAAATAGCCGCGCGCTTGGGATTGGAAAGTGCCGTATTTCTTCCGGCACAGCATCCCTCTCCAAAGGGGAAATCCGCTATTGCAGGGTCCATGACGTTCGGCCATGGAGAATCGACTCAGGGTGGTTTGCTGAAAACTGAACAAAGAAACTACAGGTATTCACTCGATTTCCTGCTCAAAATACAGATGGGACGGCTTGCCAATGCGAGCAAGGCGAAATGAGACCATGCGCTTTCAGAAAAACATTTCCGTAGCCATCGCGATCTGCGGTATCGTTGCCATCGGCGTTCAGAACGCTTCTTCGCGACAGACCGATTCTTTCGTTCGACTCCAGCCGTCGTCCAGCGGCAATCCCCAAACTGGGCACCTGTCGATTACAGGCACCGCGCGGGTAGGCGGATTCCGTCTCGGCACCTCGGCCACCGCCGGCTATGTGCTGACTACCAACGCCTTGGGTGTCGGCACCTGGGCTCCGATGACAGGAGTTTCGCTCCCCTTCGACCAGTCGGCTGCCTCAAACTCTGCGGTATTCAAGATCACGAATACCGACTTGACCGGCTCGGCCATCTTTGGCTTCGCCGCAGGTTCCGGGGCAGGGGTCTACGGGCGCAATAACAACGGAAACGCCGGTACGCTCGGCAACTCCCTTCTGGGGGTCGAAGGTGTCAACGGCAATGGCAACTTCGGTCGACTCGGAACCATCGATTTCGGCGTGCAGGGCCTCAATGCGACAGGGGGCAATGAGGGACGCTTGGGCACGATCAACTACGGCGTCTGGGGCTCGGTCGGCGGCAACACGATCTCGATCTACGGCATCAACCAGACATCGAACAACTACGGCTATTTCGGCAGCATCGCCTACGGCGCATACGGCTATTACGATATGTCTGGCAACTACGGCTATTTGGGCAGCGACAACTTCGGCGTCTTTGGAAAGCATTCGGCCTCGGGCAATGCCGGCGCGCTCGGCACGCAAGACACAGGAGTCTTTGGGAGCAGCCCAACCGCGGGAGGCCACGGCGTCTCGGGGATACATGTCAGCAG
>JAYROD010000182.1:0-4868 GCA_041911835.1 Fimbriimonadaceae bacterium
AAGCCTCCGAAGGCAACCACCGGATTCCCGGAGACGGTGCCCCCGCTCGAGCCAGCGCCGGCGGTCCAACGCACGACCTCGACCGGTATGCAGGTCGTGTCCTTGGATTTCGTCAATACGGACGTCGTTCAAATCCTCAAGGCTCTCGCTCTTCAGGCTGGCGTCAACATCGTGACGGCTCCGGAAGTGAAGGGCTCGCTGACCGTGTCCCTCACGAACGTCTCGCTGAAGGAGGCGCTCGATCTCGTCACGACGATGGCCGGTGTGCGCTATGCGCAGGTTGGCCGCACTTATGTCGTGACGACCTCATCGAAATTCTCCGAAGCCATCCGGCAAGTGGGCGGCGCGAAGGCCGATGTCGCCAGCGAAACCCGAGTGGTCGCCATCTTTAGTGGCGAAGGCGCTCAGATAAAAGCTGCCGTATTGAAGTCGGTCCCGCTCGAAAACCCCAACGGGCGATTCGAGATCGTGCTTCCTTCCGAAGAACTCACGGTCGAATCGAAAGAGACCGTTCAGACCGAGCCTGACAAAGGCTCGACCGACGCCTCGAAAACCGGCGCGGCTCAGGGCGGAGACCAAGGTACGGTCATCGCGACCAAATCCGGTAGCCCGCAAACCAAGGCGAAGGACCAGTACGTCGTGCTGATCGGCCCCAAAGCTCGGCTTGACGAAGTGGAGAAGCTCGTCAAGCAACTCGACGCTCAGATCTCGAATGCGATGGGTATCGATTACCCCGCGACGAGCGCGATCGTTCATGAGCAGTATTTGGTCAGAGGCGGCAACGCATCCGACCTGCTCGAAGCGCTCGGCGCCAAGAGCGGAAAGCTCGGCAACGTCGATATCGTCGCGACGCCAAAGGGCAGCACGAGCCGACAGTCGATCGTTCTTTCCGGCCGTGAGCACGAAGTCATGGGAGTCCTCAAGACCCTCGAGGACCTCGACTCCGAAGACGCGATCTTGACAAAGATGCTCGTCTACGATGTGAAATTCGCCGACCCCAGGTCGCTGCGAGAGGACCTCATCACCCAGGTCCCTGGACTCAGGGTCATCATCCCGCCGGCATCGGCAGGCAACCCGAAAGTCTACAAGGCCGGCCAAGGCGTCAAACAAGGCACCGAGTCGGTACAGGATCAGCAGGGAGCAAACGCTGGCGCTCAGGCCTCAGGCGGTACCGCAGGCGGAACTCAGGAACAAAAGGTTGGTCCTGATCTCGAGAAACCCGGGAAACTGGCTCAGCCGTTCACCGACTTTGAGAGCTCCGCAGTGCCGATGAAGCTGATTCTTCGAGGCACTGACGAGCAGATCTCTCGAGGCATGTCCTATCTGGCTGCCGTCGACACGGCTCCGCGCCAGGTTGCGCTGGAACTGCGGGTCGTCGAGATGACGAAGGACGACGCGATCAAGGCCGGAATCGATTGGAACATTCTCGGCGGCGGAGCGGTGAAAATCCTCCGACTCAACAACTCCCACCCCGATCCGGGGAGCAACGCCATCGGCGGCAACTTCTCGGGCAATGGGTTCTCGGGAGACGTCGGGGCCACCCTCGACAGAACGCTCGATGCCAACAAGATCATCGCGCGGCCCAACATGCTCGCGCTCGATGGTCGAGAATCGGAATTGTTCGTCGGTGACACGGTTCGTTACGTGAAGTCGATCCAGTCGACTCAAAACGGCGTCACCGTCACGACCGACGAGGTCAAGGTTGGCGTACGGCTCAACGTCCTGCCCCGCATCGGCGCGTCGGGCAACCTGACGATGGACATCCGTCCAGTCGTCAGCTTCCTGAAGGGATTCACCGACGTTCCAGGCGGCGGAAAGCTTCCGCAGACCAGCGACCGAGTCGTCCAGAGCACAGTGAACATCCTGAGCGGCGAGACGATCGCCATCGGCGGATTGATCCAAGACCAGGATCGAAAGGTCGAAGGTGGACTGCCCATTCTCATGGATCTTCCGATCCTTGGGCACCTCTTCAAGCACTCGACCAATGAGAAGATCAGGACCGAAGTCGTCATCTTCCTCACGGCCAAGGCGCTCGATGGTCCAGCCAATTCGTCGTACCAGCTTCCGATCCAGGTGCCGGAGCCTCCGAAGGGCAAGGGCGATAAGAAAGGCGGCAACTAACCAGGGCTCGCCGCCGCGACCCGGAAGGAGCGGCGGCGACCCGATTTCCAAAGCGAGGATATGTCAGGAATGAAGAAACTAATTTTGGCGACGATCTTTGGGGCGGTCGCCCTCGCCGGATGCGGCGGTGGCACCAGCACTCTCGACGGAAGCATGATCCCCAACACCTATCGAGGCTCGTGGGGTGGCAACTGGCAAAGCCAGTCGTTCGACGATAACGGAACGCTGCTCATCACCGTCTACGCCGACGGAAGCATCACCGGAACCATGACCCGAAAGGACGGCACGAGCGCTGCCGTCAGCGGATCCATGCAAAACGATGGCGTCTTTCGCAGCGTCGCCGGATTCGGAGCGGGCGGCAACTACGACATGGTCGGCTCCGTCGTCAAGCTCAACAACAGCCTTCTCGGCTCCTTCAACTACCGCTATTTGGGCACGGTCTACAGCGCAAGCATGACCTTGTCCGATACGACCGCGAGTGGAGGCTAATAAATCGGATCAAGGATCGGCAAACGAAAAGCCGAGAATTTGTATAGGGAAAGCCGGCAATTCGACCGGCTCATGGCGAAAAGGGCCGATAGAGGCATTCAAAGGTCAGATGTATGAAGCTTAAGTATCTACCAATTTTGACAACAGCAGCAGCTGCGATCATCGTCGTCGGATGCGGCGGCAAAGCCGACAATCTCGTTCCGTTGGGACCGCTCCCACCGGAAACCACGGGTGGAGATAGCGGCGGCACCACCGGCGTCACACCCGGCACCATCCCGCCCGGCGCGACGATGAGGCTGCTCCAACCCGGAGACATGTGGAAGTACAACGTCACCGGCCGAAGAACCCAGCAGACCAATGGCAAGGGCGGAACTTCGGTGCCCGTCACCGGGACGCTCACGAGGACCGTTTCCCAAGATGATCTGAATGGGACCACCACCCTGAAGATCACCGAGCGGCTCGTCTATGTTCCGCAGGGCAGCGTCCAGGTCACTCACGTCATCGAGTATTACGTGAACCAAGACGCCGCAGGCGCCATCACCCTGCTCGCCAAGCGCGAGGATGGAGTGCTCCTCGATGTCATCTCGACCGACTACGCACTCCTCGGCACATGGAACGAGGCGGCGACGGATAGCGGCCAGACCTCGCTCATCAACGATGCGAGCTCCACAAATGCCGATGGCCACATGTCCGACACGTTCAGCGTCGTCGATCAGCAGGACGTCGTGTGCGCGCTCGGAAAATACGGCACGTGGCACGCCGAGGCCTCGCAAACGTCGGAAGAGAACTTCACGGGAGTCGTGAACCTCATCGATCTTGGTCAGTTCGTTCAAGAGGGAACCCTCCTTTCCTCGCGCACCGATGCCTCCCGAACCGAGTTCTGGAACCCAACGCTCGGCTCGTGGATTCGAAGGCAGGAGTCCAGCACCACGACCCAGGACAAGTTCGTGAAGCTCGACATCACGCCCATCGGACCTCCCCAGGTCACGATCGATACCGTGGTGACGACGCTCGACATCACCTCGTCCTTGATTTCGACGACCGTTCACTAATCGGACCAAAAGAGAGCGCAGGGCGATATCGCTCTGCGCTCTTTTTGTTTTTTGGTGTGGCGCGAAATCGACCACAATAGGAAGCAGTGGCAAAAGGCATACGTCCCTCCGCTTGGCTGTCCCTCCTGGGTCTGATCATCCTGGCTTTGGGCTGCGGAGAAGCGCCGACCGAGCTTCATTGGGCCAAGTCGTTTCGGGAAGCGGTCGAAACGGCCCGCAAGGAGCATCGCATGGTCATGATGAAATTCACGGCGGAGTGGTGTGGGCCATGCAAAGACCTCGAGACGCTGACTCTCTCGGATCCGAGCGTCGCCGCAGAGATGGCGCATGTCGTAGCGGTTCGGCTCGACGTCGACACGAAAGAGGGAAGGCAGGTCTCCGATGACTTTCGCGTCAGCAATCTTCCGACCGTTGTATTCATGACCCCGGAAGGGATCGAAATCTCCCGAGTTGTTGGGCTTTATCCGCCCGATCAGTTCCTTTCTGCCTACCGATCGGCCCAGGCCAAATCTCGGCTCTACTAGAGGCCATCATCAACCTCTACGACGGACCCATGCCGTTCCTGGCCGCGTTCGATTGGTACATGGACTACTCGGCTTCTGGAGCCATCCAGGATGAGGCGCTCCTGCTCGGCCGGGTGAGGCGGGCGTTCAAGGGCGGAGGATGCGCCTGGAGCGCCGCCTATGCGGTTGAAACAGGCATGAAGCCCGCGCGAAGTGGCGGCATGGCTCCCAAGGCGGCGTTCGATCGATCGCTGGCCGCCGTGACGGCTTCTGGGTGCGGAGGCGTCATTGTTTTCTGCGCGATGGATGGGCTTACCGGAGACGACTCCTTTGGGCTTCTGAGGCCGGATTATTCGCCTTCGCCGGTGCTAACGGGTGCCGCATGATTTGCCTCCCGCTCTATTGGCATCGCAACGCAGAGGACCTTGAGCTTCGTAGGCCAGATCGCATCCTTGAGGGCCGCATCACCATCGACCCGGACGCCGAGGCGCTTCGATATTCGGCCTGGCAATGGGTCCATCTGAGGGATTGGAAGGAGCTTGGGCGGTTCCATTCTGAGCGGACGGCCAAGAGCGCCTTACTGAGGGCAATAGGCGCGCAGTCGAGGGAGGGAGCATAGTGAAGGCAACCCTGACGGCGGACGGCAACCTCATATTCTGGTGCCCTGGCTGCGAAGAGCATCATGGCATTCCGGTCGATGGGT
>JAYROD010000183.1:0-1690 GCA_041911835.1 Fimbriimonadaceae bacterium
CAAGACCTCTTCACGGGCGATCCGCCAGGCACGTAGGTGCGCTTCCGCGACCTTCTCGCCGTCCTGAACTCGGCTCTCTAGCCGTCGACCGCCGAGGTCGGGATCCCAACGGCCGACGAAGAACACGTCGGCGAAGAGACTCATGAGCTTTTCCAGCTGCTCGCGCTCGAGCTGTCGCGGATTGGTTCCCTCCTCCATTCCAGCATCGATCGCGGTGTCGAGCGCCTTTTTGTAGAGAAACTCGCGGAAGAAGGTTCGCTCAAGGGTGGTATACGAGAGCGGCTTGTCTGCTCCCTTCCCAGCCCACTCCACAAACTCCGTCAGTGTGTTCTTTTGGCTCCTGGTTATGGCGTCACGTTGAGCGTCGATGATGTAGCGCTCCATTTCCCTGCGCTCACCACGAAAGAAGCGAACCAGGTCTTGTTCCGAGAACGTGTAATCGTCATCGGAGAGCCCTCGCATGGACTGATAACGTCGAACCCGTTCCACGTAAAGCGAGCTGCCAAGGTGCCTCATTACGGCGGTGTCGAAGGCCACCTGGCGAAGCTTGCCGCCGGCGTTGGTATTCGCCTGCAGCAGCACATTAACGTCGGGCTGGATGAAAACGCGCACGGGAAGCTCTCGCGTGCCGAGTAAGATCTGGGCAGCCGCTTTGTGCTGTCCGTCGAAAACCTTTGCGGGGCCTGCTCCATCCGTCTCGGGGGCCCACCAGGCGAGGCCGACGTGAAGCTGCGGCCGTTTTTGCATGAACTCCTCGATCAACCCGCGGATGTTTGCTCCTATGCTTCGTGGGTTGATGCGATCGTCGTGATGGAGATACTCGAGAGGCAGTGGGGCGAAGAACGAGTCCATCCCGCTGAGCCTGTCTTGGTAGATCGGGAACCGCCTAATCGAGTTGTCGTCAGCCTCAGGGACGCTGAATTCCACGTAGCCCCTATCGCGCCGAAGCCGGAGCAGAGCCTTGGCGCCCCCGTGCTGAGCTAGCACATCGCCTAGGTTGGCTCCGCGCTTGCCGGACTCCTGAGCCTTCTGTTGCAGCCGCTCGAACTCAGCGAGGCGACGGGCGATTTCGAGGTTCGCCGCGCCCTTGCTTCGGTTACACGAGGCATGAGTTAGGGCGAAGTTGTTCTCCGCGTCGAGGCCTTCTTCGATCAGCGGGTCGATGTGATCAATGTCGAGTTGCCCCTTGTGCAGCATCAAGTCGATTGGCTCGTCGCAGATGAAGCATCGGCCGGTTTGGCGGACCAGCAGCTTCTTCTCGAGGTGCTGTCGCTGGTCCGCATCGAGGCCTGAGAGGTATCGCGATTGCGTCATTCGAACCTCGGTTGAAAAAGGGTGACGTCCACGACGTGGGTTTGGGCGAATTGCATGTCGAGCCTACCGTGCCGCCCCATCAACCGATGCGCCTGAGACTGCAAGAGGCCGATCAGGTCCCAGCTCGGATAGGAACCTGGATGCGACCGTCGGGGCGGTTCTGCCGAATGATCCTCGGACCCGCGCACCCATTAGGTGCGCATCGCGCCGCGGCAATCGGGTAACACTCGAAAGCACAAGGGCTTGCGTTGTTCGGGTGATCGCGACATAGAAGAGGCGGCGCTGTTCCTCCAGCGCGGCCTGGATTTCGCCCGAAGAGCCTGTTCGTGGAAGCGTGGGAAGGAGGCCCTCGAAGCAGCCGGCCACGACGACCAGG
>JAYROD010000184.1:0-5944 GCA_041911835.1 Fimbriimonadaceae bacterium
GCGTGGCCTTGGTGACGGCGGAGCTTCGGCGCTTGATCTGACCATAAGCCGATCCAGCCGCCACGCCCGCCTGCGCCGTCGATTGCTGCTGCTTTTCGACGGTCAGCGCCGCGGCTCTTAGTCGCGCATGCTCGCGAGCGGCCTCGGCCATGAGCCCAGCTTCCTCGCCCTTCTTCTTGCAGACCGCCTTATCCCACAGGTAGAGGATCGGCGCGGCGTTGTAAATCGAGCTGTAGGTCCCTGAGACGATGCCAACCAGCATCGCGGCGCAGAAGAACTTGAGGTCGACGGTCGGCGTTCCGAGTCCGATCAAAATCGCAAGGGTCAGGACGACCGTAAAGGACGTATTGATCGATCGAGCGAAGGACTGCGTGATCGAGCGGTTGCAAAGGTGCGCGAAGTCCTCGCCCCTTGCTTGCCGTCTAAGATTTTCGCGAATTCGGTCGAAGATGACGATGGTGTCATGGACGGAGAATCCGATGATGGTCAGCATCGCCGTGATGAACAGCGCCGAGACTTCCCAGTTGAAGAAAAAGCCCATGACGCTGGCGAACGCCAACACGACCAAGACGTCGTGAACCAGCGCGCCGATTGCCGAGGTGCCAAATCGCAGTCCGTTCTTGATGCCGCCAAGCGCGATGCCGAATCGAATAGCGAGGTAGAAGACGATCAGCAGCGAGCTGATGACCACGCCGAGCACGGCGTTCTTGATGGTCTCGCTCTGGATGGTGGGACCAACGAACGAGAAACTTTGCTGGTCCGAAGTCCGGAAGCCCGCAGCTTCGGCGACCTTCGCTTGAGCCTCGGGGCCACCTCCTGAGAGATCTTTCGTCGGCGGAACCGTTACTTGGGCGAGGCTCGTCTGGCCGGATGAGGTTATCTTGACGGTAGCGCCCTTGATTCCTGCCTTCTCGAGATTGGCTGCAATCTGGCTCGACGTGAGTCCCCCTTGTGACGGAATCGCATAGCTCGCTTCGTATCCACCTTGGAGCTCGACGTTCGGTTTGATGCCGCCCATGGCAATGAAGATGATTCCCGGAACGATGGTCAGGGCCGAGATGAGAAACCACTTTTTCGCGGTGTTGACGATTTGAAGCGGCTCATGGTGCGCCTTCTCCTCGAATTTCTCGCCAAACCAGCCTCGCTGCGCGGCGAAAAGCTTGGCGCTGCGGCCGATGCCCGACCCGACGAGAAACACAAGCAGCGACCGGGTAACCGTCACGGCCGTGAACAGCGAAATGAGAACGCCGATGATCAGCGTACTGGCGAATCCTTTGACGGGTCCTGTGCCCAGATTAACGAGGACCAGACAGGTGAGGATCGTACAGGCGTTCGAGTCGACGATCGCCGGCAACGCCCGTTTGAATCCCAATTCGATGCCTGTGAGGAGCGTCTTTCCTTCCCGCATCTCCTCCTTGATTCTCTCGAAGACCAGAATGTTGGCGTCGACAGCCATACCGACGGACAAAATGAAGCCGGCGATGGAGGCAAGCGAGAACGTAGCTCCGACGAGCTTCAGTGTGGTCAAAGTGAAGACCACGTACAAACAGAGCGAGATGACCGCCACGAATCCTGGGAAAAGGTAGTAAACCACCAGGAACAAGCAGATCAGCCCAAATGCCACGAGACCTGCAAAGACAATCTGATTGAGCGCGAATTGACCGATCGTCGGGCTGACTGATTCGCTGCTGACCAAGTTGAGCCCGATTGGAAGGGAGCCTGCGTTCAAAAGGCCGACCAGGTTTTTCACGTAGGTCGGATCGAATTGGCCATCGATGAACGCACTTTCCCGCAGGATGGCGCCTTCCTTAAGCGGGGCGATGCTCAGCACTTTTCCATCGAGCACGGCGGCGATGTTCCGCCCGTCAGAGAGGTGCTGGCGGCTCCACTGCTCGATCTTGTCTTGTCCTTTGCCGGAGAACTGCATCTCCGGTACTGGCCCGCGCCCCTGATCGATGACTGCTGCCGCTTTGAGGTCATCCCCCTCGAGGATCAGCTTCCAGCCCTTGATGATCTCGTCGTACTCCGGATCTCCGAACTTGAAGACCTTCGTCGCGTCGGCGGTCCTATGGAAAGTGACGCTTGGATCCTTCGGGTCCGTGGCCTTCTCGTCGACTGAGTAAGGCGCCATCGGCCGACCCTTTGACACGACGTTGTCCGCGCTATAGAAGCGGATCTTGGCCGTGTTGCTCATGATCTCCTTGGCTTTCGCTTCATCGGTGAAGCCAGGAAGCTCGATGATAAAGGAGTCGAGGCCTTTTTGCTGGACCACGGGTTCGGTCACACCCAACGAGCCAGAGGCGCGTGTCAGCAGGATCTTCAGCATATTGCTGCGGATCTCGTCCATTCGGAGGCGCATGTCGGGGGTGATGTCCTCGCCCTTCATCTGGTACGTCAGGCGGACGCCACCCTTGACGTCCAAGCCGAATTGATACGGCTTAACGGTGTATAGGACGCCTGACAAGACGGTCAAGCCAAGGACGACCACGAGAAACAGATAACTCTGGGCTTTGGACTGCAAAACGAAAGACTCCTAGAGCGCGAAAATGACGCCTAAACTAAGGCGAGAGTATACCGGAGCGAGCCTATTCCTTTGCCCAGAACATCGGCCCGGCAGATTCGGAGATCACTGCGGACTTGAGCACCTGCACAGCTTTTCTCAATCCCTCCATCGGAGACATGAGCCCATCCTCGTGCTCTATGCTGAGAACGTCGTCGTAGCCGACCATCCTCAGGTTCGAGCAGAAGTCCTTCCACCAACCCAACGTGTGCCCATATCCGACGCTGCGGAAAACCCAGCTTCGGTTCAGGATATCCGCATACGACTTCGTATCCAGGTTCCCATTCCTGCCGCTCACGTACGGATCGATCCGCGTGTCTTTGGCGTGAACATGGAACAAAGCCCCTTCTTGCCCGAGCTCTCGCACCGCAGCGATCGGATCGATGCCTTGCCACCAAAGGTGGGAAGGGTCGAAATTGGCGCCGATCTGATCGTTCGTCGCCCGCCGCAGCTTCAAGAGCGTCTCGTTCGAGTAACAGACAAATCCTGGATGCATCTCGATGCAGAACCGGATGCCCTCTTTCTTGAGGAACTTCGCCTGGTCTTTCCAGTAGGGGATAACGACCTTGCTCCATTGCCAATCCAGAATCTCGCGGTACTCGTCGGGCCAGGCGCAGGTCACCCAGTTCGGGTTCTTGGCGTCCGGGCCGTCGCCAGGACAGCCGCTGAAGCCGTTGACGTTCTTCACGCCGAGCAGCGAAGCGAGCTTCACTGCATTGACGAAGGCTTCATGATGCTCTTTGGCGATCTTCTTGATCGGATGAAGCGGATTCCCATGCACGCTGATTGCGCTGATGACGAGACCGCGCTTGTCTACCTCCTTGAGCAACTTCTGCCGCGCAGATTTGTCAGAGAGCAGCTTTGGAACATCGAGATGAGCGGAACCTGGATAAGCGCCTGCGCCGAACTCGACCGCCTGAATCCCTTCTGCTTGTACGAGGTCGAGCGTCTGCTCGAGAGTCTTGTCCCCAAAGAGAGCCGTGAAGATGCCGATCCGCATGCGCCGATTTTACGCCCAAATGGGTTCCTTCGTTCGAGGATCAGCCGAGCTGGGCTACGGTTTCGCGGACCGCATCGAGATTTGGCAGATCGCTGGGAACAAGGGTCTCTTCGCTGTACCTGATAATTCCCTCGGCGTCGATCACGAACGCGGCGCGCTTCGAAGCCGATCCTCCCAGACCGGCGAAATTCGGGAGCTCGACGTCGTATGCACGGGTGACTTCGCGCGAGAAATCGCTGAGCAGTGGCTGTTGGATCCCGTGCTGCTTGGCAAAAGCTCCCTGAGCGAATGGGGAATCCACGCTGATACCGTACACCGCAGCGTTGCCAAACGACTGGAGACCATTGCTGACGTCGCACATCTCTTTGGTGCAAACGCCGGTAAATGCCCCTGGGAAGAACAGCAGCACGGTCGGCCGTTTACCGATGTTGTCACTCAGCTTGATTTCAACTTGACCTTCAGGTCCTTGGGACTTCAGCGTGAAGTCAGGCGCTTTTGATCCAACGGGTATCGCCATAGCGTTAAGATTATGCCCAACGGAAGGGCTTCATCGCCGAAGGTTAAAAAAAGAGGGGCGCGCCCGATTGGGCGCACCCCTATCTAACGGAGAGTCTACAAAAATCAGGACGTCTTCGATCGTCGACGGAAGACCGCGATACCAGCCAAGCCGGCGAACGCGATCAGCGTGCTCGGCTCGGGCACGGCCAAGAGTTTGTCTTTGCTCATCTGCCACGTTTGACCTGGATTGATCACGACGTTCCACTGGAAGGCGAATGCAAGGTCGGCGGCATTGTTGAAGGGCGATGATCCGTTCGACAAGTTGCCAGCGAAGATTGCGTTCGCAACGTTAGCCGTCGTATCGATCATCCAACGGTCCGGGATGTTCGTGGCGCCAACCGTCACGTAGCCACCTGAGTTCGCATGTCGGATGGTGCTGCTGTTCAGCAGCGTTCCGGTCCCACCGGTGTTACCGCCTGGCGAGAAGAAATCGTATTCGAAAAGCGAGAACGAAATGGCCGTTTGGTTGCGATTGGTGATGGTAACGACCTCGGAAAGATCAGCCGAGTTCGGCGCGCCGCCCGTCAGCAAGTAGCGAGTCGCATAATCGACGTTTCCAGAAGTATAGGAAACGTTCAAAAGGTCGGCTGTTGGCTGGGAAAACGTCGGTGCGGAAAGCTGGTTGAAATCCTGGAAGGCAGCGCCAACGAACTTCACGCCGAACACCTCCTGAACCACATTGTTCGGCCCACCAGCGATCCTCCAGTCGTTCAGCCCATCAAATCCGTCCGCCGAGTTCGCACCAATGTTGAACTTGGCGACGCTGCCGCCATTCGACAAGGTGATCAACTGAGCCATCGATGCCGTCGATAAGGCGGCAAAAGCCAGTATGAGGGTCCGTGCCAGTAGCTTTTTCATATCTTTCCTCTCCACAAACTGCAAATCAAGAGCCGAGACGTACTCAACCACCCCTATTCTAACACGGATTCCAGCCAAATTTGACGGGAATCTGATCGAGATACCCTTTCCGGCAAAATTGCGAGGCGAAGGGCACAGCGGCGGACCGTTGGCGCTGGACAAATGAAAAGAGCCCCTCTTGTCGAGCGGCTCTTCAATGATTTATGTATCCGCGCAACGTGCCTATCTTCCGGGAGGTCACCCTCCAAGTACTTCCGCCGCTGAGGAGCTTAACTGCCGTGTTCGGGATGGGAACGGGTGTTTCCTCCTCGCCATGGTCACGCGAATACAAATTGTACCTGAGTGCGAACACTCTCACAGTTACATACCGATTAGTGGGAAACGCGTAAGGCACCAAGTAGAGCTTATATGTAAGCCCTCGGCCAATTAGTATCGCTCAGCTTTGACATTACTGCCTTTACACCTGCGACCTATCACCTGGTGGTCTTCCAGGGGCCTTACTCATATGATGGGAAATCTCATCTCGAGGTGCGCTTGGCGCTTAGATGCTTTCAGCGCTTATCGCTTCCCGACGTGGCTACCCAGCGTATGCCCTTGGCAGGACAACTGGTACACCAGAGGTCAGTACACTCCGGTCCTCTCGTACTAGGAGCGTCTCCTCTCAAATTTCCTACGCGCGCAGTGGATAGGGACCGAACTGGCTCACGCCGTTCTGAACCCAGCTCGCGTGCCACTTTAATCCGTGAACTCCGGAACCCTTGGGACCGTGTACAGCCCCAGGATGTGACGAGCCGACATCGAGGTGCCAAACCATGCCGTCGCTGTGAGCGCTCGGGCAAGATCAGCCTGTTATCCCCGGGGTAGCTTTTATCCGTTGAACCCTGACGTGCCCACGCACAATCAGAGGGTCACTTAGACCTGCTTTCGCACCTGCTCGACTTGTAGGTCTCGCAGTCAACTGCACTATA
>JAYROD010000185.1:0-4301 GCA_041911835.1 Fimbriimonadaceae bacterium
AAAGACGGCATTCCGGTCGCAGGTCCCAAGCCAAGACCCGCGGCACCACCCATGAAACCCGGAGCCGCCGACGACGTCGACCGCCCGAGAAAGGATCGAGGGGGCGCAACCGGCGAACGGTGAGCTACTCGTCGACTCGCGTCTTGCCAGCGCCGATCTCGAGGCTGCCGAGACCGTTTCGCGTCATGCGGCCGGGGGCTTCGTCGCGTTCCGCTGCCGACGGGTCGAGCGTCTTGACGCACTCTTCGGAGCGACGTGCCTTCGCGTCGTCTTCGAAAGGGACGCCGACTTGAATAGCTGCCCGGATCTGCGTCGCGACACTCGCCATGAAGCTCGACAGTTTACTGACTTCGCACATGAGACAACCTGCTCGACTCTTGGAGGCAAAAGATGGGCCGAAGGGGCCTGGACCAGCCGATAGGCTACAAGATACCGAGCTTTTGGAAGAAAATTTGATTGCGCATCTTCGCGTCCTTCAGCACCTTGTCCCAGCTTATGACCTCGCAGTAGAGGTTGATATTACCCATCCACTGAAACCAGCCCAGCCGGTCTGGCATGGGCGTGAAGTTCTTCTCGCGCTCTAGCCAGGTTTCGACCTTTTGCGTGAGGTCGCACACGACGTAGCCATAAAACGGCGTGTTATCGGCGACCAGCATCTTGCGGCCCTCCGGCGTTTTGTACTTCCCGTCGCGGATGTCGTTCACATAGCGCACGATCTGCTGAACCGGGTCTTCGCGCGAGGACGGGTTCACGAAGTCGTCGCGCTGCGGCTTCTTAAATTCGAAGATCGTGATTGGGTTGCTCGCCTCGTTGTCCCCGCGAAAGAGTACGCGCTTGTTATAGACCAGAAGGTCTGGACGGTCCGTGTTCTTGCCGTCGAGCGGAACATCGGAGGAGACCCATGTCGTGAAGTTCAGGCGCTCGTCCACGATCCAGAGATTGTGATCGTGGAACGACGTAGCATCTGAGTCGCCCTTGCGCGGAAAGATGATGTCGTGAACGACACCTTCTGCGGAATAGGCTCCGGACTCATCCACTTCGAGACTCTTGCCGAAGATGTCGAGGATCGTCCGGCGCAGGGCGATGTAGTGGATCAGGTCGTTCTTGCTGTTGCCGGAGACCTTGTTGACGATCTCAGTCACACTGTCCTTGACCTTCGCGAAACTGGTCTCACTCATCAACTTCGCCACGTCCTGTCGGATCGCCACTTCCTGCGCGAACTTCTCCTTTTGGAGCCGTAGCTCGATCTCCTCGCTGGAGGGGTTGTAAGGCATGGTGCTGAGGTCGATGTTTTCCAGGATCGATTTGTGCCACGGCGCTTCCTCGTCCACGTAGGTTTGGACGCGCTCCTTCTTTCGTTCCTGCCGGAATGTGATATCCGCGCCCATCGCCTCACGGGCGATCCCAGCTGCGTCATGTTCGATCTGGGTTTGCCCGATCCCGAGAAGAAGGTCGCTGTCCACCTGGAATTCGAACCCGCCGCGCTCTAGAGACACGTTCCGGTCTAGATAGGGACTGAACACATAGGCTTTGATGATGTAGTTGCGCTCGCGGTCGAATTCCCCGCTTTGATCCCTCTCGAAGAACTCATCCTCGAACTCTGGGATGTACTTGTGGATCGCGGACCCCGAGACCTCGCGCTTATGTGCGACGAGGCTGATCCGGCTTTTCTGGTTGCGCGGCGAATAAAGCTTGAAAACCCGCACCAAGAACTCTTCGTCCGTGTCGCGGGCCTTGAGCGTGAACGTTTTGCGCTCGACACTGATCTCGCGGATGACGGCGGACAGCTCGTTACTTACGAAGTCATTGAGGCGGATCGCGCCGGTGCCGTCCTGCTCGCTAAGGATGATGTGCGGGCAGGTGTAGTCCTGCGTAATGAAGTACGGGAGAAGACGCTCGACAAGATTGCGGGCGATGGTCGAGAGCTTCTTGTCGAACCCGCGCCCGCCTCGGAGCGTGGCAAGCGCTACCGTCGATCCCGTATCGGCCCCGTCGGCCACCGCGACCTTTTCGCGCACGATGATTTCGTGCTCCTTGCCCATAGAAAAGCTGCGGGACCTGAAGCCGTCACCGTCCCGATAGACGCTCGTGACGTGCAGGTCTTCGAAGTACTTGAGGCCGGTAAATCGCCCGAACCCTTTGCCGCCCTCAGTGATCTTGAGGTCGGTGTAGAGCGTATCGAATGATTTCCGGTGGGCATCCGTGAAACCAATGCCGTTATCTTCAATGTCGAAGCCGATCACTTCCGGCAAGCTACCATCGAGTTCGACTTGGATGCTCCGCTGGGCGCGGACCTGCACTTTGCCGTCCTTCCGGCCCGTTTCGTCTATGGCCTGAATACCGTTGACAATCATTTCGACAACGGGGGTATAGACGGTAGTGTTGGCCCGGATGTTTTCAACAGCTCGTTTGATGTTGACGTTGCTCATGACGCAACAGCCTTCCTTTTCTTCTCTCGCCGTTTGCGAACCGCTGCAACCCCGTTTGCAGGCGCTTCAATATCTGCATTGAGTTCGGCCGACGCAGGCACCGGCGCGCGGGCTGCCGCAGCCTTGTCGAGACCTGGCAGCCATGTCGAACACTTCGTCATGGCCGTATCGACGGCCTTGCAGTCCTCATCGCTGATGTCGGCGATCTGAGCAATTGCCTTCATGCGCGCCGTCTCTGGGAATGCATGTTAGGTGCCGTTCTCGATTCACCACGGTGCGGACAGCTTGTCGACAATGTCTCGTCGCGCAAGCACGCGCGAGCAGAGTTCCCATCGGTCCTGGTCGGGATCGATGGTCTCCTGGTATCGCATTTCGAACACGTTCCGTGTCTGAGCGCGGAGGTGGATGTACTCGTCCATCTTCCTTTCGAGATCCTCCACGTTCTCGATCCAATCGTCCTCGATGGTGTCAGGCAGACTGCCGAAGATGTCGTAGCGGTCCTTCATGCGTCTGGAAATAACCGCATAGACCCGCTCGTCCTGCGTGTCGTGATAGACGAGATTGAGCATGTCCACGCTGGCTCGCAACTGGCCGAAGCGTTTTATCCGCCCGAGGCGCTGCTCCAGCCGCGAAGGATTCCACGGCAGATCGACGTTGATCAGGGTTCCTAGGGTCTGAAGGTTTAAGCCTTCGCACGCGGCGTCGGTCGCCACGAGCAGTCGGATCTCCCGTCGCTTCACCGCGGCCTTGATGTCTTCGCGCTCGACGGAGGCGAAGTCGGGACCGCGATAGATGCCGCTCCTGCCAGCGCCTGCGTAGATCGCAACCGGCTCCCCAGGCAGCGCCAAGGCCAGGTCTCCAGCCAGCGAGCGCACGGTGTCGTAGTACTGGCTGAAGACGATGCAGCCGTGCTCGAGCCAGGTCTTGCCATCGGTCCGGTGCTCCGTCAGAAAGTACTTCACCGCAGATACCTTCGGGTCGCGCGCCTCTGGCCGTGAAAGCTCATCAACAATCGTCCGCAGATGCACCGTCTCATTGCTTGACAGCGTGCTCAGCACCTCGTCGATGACGCGCGCCTCTTCTTCCTCCTCCAGCGCCTCGCGCCGAAGCATCTTCTCTGCTGTGCTCCGCCCGGAGGCGAAGCTCGAACAGATTCGCTGGAGAAGCAGTGTCTTCATGAATCCTGCGGCCCGGCTTCCTTGCTTCTTCAGAGCCGCCGTGAACTCTTCTGCCGCTTGATAAGCCAGATCAAAGGGGTGGTTAGTAAGTAGCCCGAGGCCTTCGAAGCCGACGCCTCGATAGGCATCGGCCGGCGCGTCCGGCTCTGGATGAATGGAGACGCCTACGCGTTCCAGCAGTCCCGCGTTCTCGAGCGTCGATCGGCGCCGCAAGACTGTATGACGAACCACCGGGTTATGTTCGCGCAGGAATCCGGGAGCGAGGGCCTGTGCGATTGCCTGTTGCTCCAGAAAACCGAGCGAACCGAAGCCTCGGTCGGTAAAGAATGCCTGATCGGGCATCCCGAGCTGAAGCCGGAGCGTCGCGAAAAGAGCATCCTCACTTGCGGGCGGCAGCGGATTGCGCAGCCATTCCCACGCATCACGATCCTCGACAGGGACTTCAGAACCTTTGACGATGGGCAGCGAACGCTCCCACTCGCCCCATCGTCCGAAAAGCACGCGCCCGAGCACAAAGTCGGAACCCGTGTTGAGGATGCGCAGTAGATCCCACAGCTCGTAGACCTCCGTCTGGATCGGAGTTGCCGTGCCGAGGAGCAGGTTCTTGGCGCGGTGCCCGATCCGCAGCATGAAGTCGAGCAGGTTGTTTGGCTCCTCTTTCTGCTTGCCGAGCCCACCACGCCGGCGCGCCGTA
>JAYROD010000186.1:0-2577 GCA_041911835.1 Fimbriimonadaceae bacterium
CGGCTGGTCGCACCCCCCCCCGCAAAATGTCGCCTGCTTCCTCTTCCCCGCGACAAGGCCATGTGACATCGCGCTTTAGTGCGACAGTACTTCGTCTGACGGCACACGGACTTCAAATAGCGCACCTGTGCCGCCCACCGCTCCGAATGCGATGAAGCTCTTGCCAACGTCTATTCCACCACCTACAAACACGTCGCCACCAAATGAGATCACCCGTCTCCGTACCCACGCTTTCGTCGGCGAATAGATCATCACAAGCAAGTCGCTCGTGCTACGCACCGAGAAGCTCAGTTTGTCGGGACTACTCGACTTGGCGTCTAGCGACTCCTGTCGCTCTTGCTGTCTTGGCACATCTGTCGCTCTTGTGCTAGTGCCGACGATTGCGAGCGTTCCATCGCCGAGCACCTGCCCGCCGATGCCTCGCGTGGCCAACGGGGAATCATCTTCGAAAATCAGCCGTACCCCCGCTTCTTCGACAGCCCAAACGGCAAGATGCGTAGACCCATCGCACTGAATCGTTGCACCGGTGATAAACGCCCCGACGCCTTGCCTCGCAAATACACTTCGCGCCTCAGCCTTTTCTATGGACGATTGTCGGCGCAGAGACAACTCCGTCTTGTCCAATTCGTAATACTCGCTTCCAGCGATCGTGGAACAAGGTCTAAGGTTCTGCAGTGAATCCTGGTATGCGGTCTTCGTGTAGGACGGTAGTCGATCCGATACTGCTACCAGCAGGGAACTCCGCGTTTCCACTAAGCTGACGTTGACCGACATAAACCCGTCCGCAATCTTCCACTCCGAGGTTCGAAGCTGTTTCAGGTCCGCTGCGTACCGGGAGATTACAATCCTACGTTCACTTGCGGCCGTGCCCGTCGACGAGCCTAGGGCGAGGAACGCCGCAGCCACGGTCCCGTCAGACATGGCTATCGCCTCAACTGGAAATAGCGCATTTCCTTTCGAACTTTCAACTGCGCTTCTAATGACTTTCCCGCTTTTATCTCTCAATTCCAGTCGTACTGCGGATCGCGTGAGATCACGGCCGTCGTTAATGTAGTAGAAAGCAATTGAGTGATCCCCGATCGCCACAATACTTCCACCGGCTAATTCTCTATTCTCATCGATCCAAAGTGCATTCCCTGCCGCATCGTAGGCAGCAGTTACCGACGCAAGCTTGTCGCCATCCCACTTGCCTATGCCTGTCGCGAGCAGCCCCGCGCGCGGGGTGGATGCAATCGACAAGATCTCTCCGCCCCGATCAAACTCCGCCCGCACACTGGTTGCGGCCAGTGCTAGCGGTTCGTCCCCACGCTCCGACTCACCCCCCGAGTTGCTCCCGAACACCAAGAACGGCGCCCAGAATCGCGGGTGCGCGTACTCAGCCGGCAACGAAGACTGAATGTATTCACGCTGTGCCGCTGCAAGAGCGCTGGCCGGTCTCTCATCACGATCGCGGGCTAGCTGTCCAAACAGCCCAGCGACAATGTGCTTGCTGGTCATTGAGTCAACAGGCCAAAGCGTGGCCAACGTAGCCGGCGCTCCAGCGATTGCGAATGCGGTCGCCAAGCCAGGCACATCCGCGGAGAACTCGACCAAATCTATGTTTGCAGTATTGCAGGCCGATAAGGCGACAAATTTAGCGTTAAGCGACAAATCGGCAATCTCCGATGCGGTCAGCAGGCCATCATCGAATTGATCGGTTGCCTTGACTGGCGTCAGAACAAGTGCAGCCTCTTGCAGTCCTTCGACTTCTTCGCGCACAAGGCCGTGTGTCGCAAACGACAAATACTCGAAATCCGAGATCTGTTGGCGTCGGAAATTGCCCTCGGTCGCCTCGTCGCCGACGAGGACTGTTGACGGCTCGCCTACCGCTCGCTCCGTAACTATGAGTTCTTCTTTGGTGTCCGGGAGTTGGGGCAGCGACGTTAGGGCCCCACCCCGGGCGCCCCTACTTCCTCGCAAAACCACACTACTCCGAGTCACACCATCCGACGTCAGGCCGGCCAATGTGGGGTCCCCGATTCCCAACAGCTTCCTTGAAGTTACAGAGCCTTCATTCCCCTTTTTCCGTGAAGCTATGAGAACGCCCGGCGATTCAAGCATCGAGATCGCCTTTGACTTGACGAGCCAATCGGCGCGTTTAAGGTCGAAACCACCAGGAACTCTTGGCGGGAGCCGGGTCAAAAATGCCGATGGGGGTATAGAGATCATGTCCCGGCCCACCGCCCAATAAACTACGCTCTTGTCGTTTATGCAGTTCTCCGCCCCGCCAAAAATCGCTGCATACAATCGGGTAGATGCTTCGGCGGGAAACTGTTTGTCTAGCTCCTTGTCCGGCGCTCCGGCCCGAGTTAAAGCCAACTGAATGATTCTCGCGTCCGCGTCCGATTGGCGAACATCTATCGGCGTCCGACGGGCTAGGGCCGACGTGCTAGTGACGCAAATCGTCAGCAGTTCGTTCTCTTGGTATGGAACAATCTTGACGACGGCTTCGTCGTCCTTTAATGCGCCCTGCAATTCCGCCAGTTTGGGGAGTTGCAGAGAGGAATTGACTGCGGGATTCTGCTGACCGAGAAACGC
>JAYROD010000187.1:0-2464 GCA_041911835.1 Fimbriimonadaceae bacterium
ACTATCTCATTGCGCCGGATCGTTACGAACGGGCGATCACAGGCATTGAGGAAGAATTAGACGCGCGCGGGGTGGCGTTCAGGAAGAACGGTCAATTGCTCGAGGCCCAACGGATCGAGCAACGGACGAAGTTCGATCTCGAAATGATCCGCGCCATGGGCTATTGCCACGGGATCGAAAACTATTCGCGCCACTTAAGCGGACGCGCGCCGGGCGATCCTCCACCGACGTTGCTGGATTATTTCCCCAAAGACTTTTTGTTGATCATCGATGAATCGCACGCGACGGTGCCCCAGATCGGCGGCATGTATGAAGGCGACTTTTCCAGGAAACGAACGCTTGTGGACTATGGATTCCGGCTGCCTTCCGCCGTCGATAATCGCCCCCTGAAGTTCGCCGAGTTCGAGCGGATGTTGAAGCAGGTGATCTATGTGTCGGCGACGCCCGGCCCGTATGAGTTGGAACATGCCAAGGGTGAGGTCATCGAGCAGATCATTCGGCCGACTGGCTTAATGGATCCCCTCATCGACGTGCGGTCGGCGAAGGGGCAGGTAGACAATCTTCTCGCGGAAGTACGGGCGGAGTCGGCCAAGGGCAATCGCGTCCTGGTGACCACCTTGACCAAACGAATGGCCGAAGACCTCACGGAGTATTATCACGACCTCGATGTAAAGGTCCGGTATCTGCATTCGGATATCAAGACGCTGGAGCGCGCGGAGATTATTCGCGACCTTCGTCGAGGCGTCTTTGATGTGCTGGTCGGCATCAACCTGTTGCGGGAGGGCCTTGACCTTCCAGAGGTCGGGTTGGTGGCTATTCTGGATGCGGATAAAGAAGGCTTTCTCCGGTCGCATCGATCCCTCATCCAAACGGCAGGGCGTGCGGCGAGAAATCTGGATGGGCGGGTCATTTTTTACGGGGACACGGTAACCGATTCGATGCGGAGCGCGATGGATGAGACGGCGCGCCGGCGCCATATCCAGGAGGCCTACAATAGGGCCAATGGCATTACCCCGGAAAGCATCAAGAAATTGATCCCGGTGCTCGATTATGCGTCAGGAGGAACGAAGGGTGATCAGCTGGAATTAGCGGCGGAGTCGCCGGAAGTCTATGCCACGACGGGGGATGCGGAGCAGCTGATTCGCCGGCTGGAAGTGGAGATGAAGGCGGCGGCAAAGCAGTTGGAATTCGAGCGGGCCGCGGAATTGCGCAATCGGATCAGAGCGTTGAAGCTGAAGGCGCTGGAATTAGCCCAGTAGCGGAGTGGCGAGAGGCCGGGGCGACGGAGCGAATCGCGGTCACATTTGTTTATAAAGATAGGCCCCCAGAAACATCCCCAACACGCTGAGCAGGCTGACCTTGATGCTGAAGCCGAAGGTTAACTTGAGGAGTACTAGATCAAGTGTCAGTGGCGGGTTGATGCCTGGAGAGAAATTGCTAGCGAAGATATTTTGAATCGCGCCGTTCGGGGCCATCACGCGAAGAATTTCTCCGAAAATCCCGCCCAGCATTCCGCCGATCAGGATAAAGATCAGCAGCATGCCGATCGATTTTCTCATCCAATGCGTCTCCTGGTTCACCCTATCGGCGGTCTGTGCCGACTTGAGGCACCATATCGGAAGCATAAAATGATGTCAACAAAATGCATGCCAGATGATGCGATGGCGCGCATGCGCAACGACTGTCCTGAACGGCTTCCATGGAATTCCTGTCGGTATTCGAGGATGAAGAGCGGAACCTTTGCTCGCCTCGCAGCTCCGAACGAGTCCTGACGCACCCCCTCTTCTCGCACGTGATGCAGGGAAAGTCTCCCTGGGACAGCGCATCCCGGAGGGCTCGAATATCTTGACTTCACGCGCCCCCCTTCTATAGACTGCCCGATGCTATTTTTTTGATGTTTTTCCAGGCGATCGGAGCTCTGGCTCGAACCCGGCTTCGATGGCCTTTTTCTTTGGTGACTGGTGCTTGACGCGCTGAGCGAAAAGTTTGAACGGATTCTCAAGAAGCTTCGTGGGCAGGGTGTGCTCACGGAGGACAATATTGCGGAAGCGCTGAAGGAAGTCCGCCTCGCATTGCTTGAGGCGGACGTGAACTTCAAAGTCGTCAAGGATTTCCTGGATCGCGTTCGTGAAAAGGCGATCGGTCAGGAAGTGCTGAAAAGTCTGACGCCTGGTCATCAGGTCGTCAAAGTCGTGTGGGACGAACTCCGCGGCATGATGGGCGGGGAGCGGTCCGGTATCAGTCTCGCCTCCAGGCCGCCGACGAGTCTCATGATGGTCGGACTGCAGGGAGCCGGGAAAACCGCGACCTCCGGCAAACTGGCCCGCTTGTTCAAGAGCCAGGGGAAGCGCGTGTTACTTGTCGCGGCCGACCCGCGTCGCCCTGCCGCAGGCGATCAGTTGGCCAGCCTCGGACAGGACCTTGGTATCGATGTTCACCGGTTCGATCAAGTGGATGCTTCTCG
>JAYROD010000188.1:0-3643 GCA_041911835.1 Fimbriimonadaceae bacterium
ATCGCGCTTCACATTGCGCCGAACGACCGTTATGCCCCTTACTTCCGGGAGGCGATCGGACACGCCGGAATTCTTCACGAAGAGGTTGGGGCCAACTTGGAACACCTCCTGGACGGCTACGACTGTCTGCTGCTCTGCGGACATGGCGTTTTGAGCCTGGAACAGGTGGAAGCGATTTCGAATTGGGTCGACGAGGGGCATTCTGTCGTCTGCTGCGGCGACGCCTGGGGGCTCGAGAACATCCTCGGGTTGGAGCCAACCATCGAGGGTATCGGACCATCCAACGACACGATGGTTCCAGGTCCTTCGCCGACGGGTATTTGGCCGGACGGCGTGTCCATGGCACGCTTCATGGGAGGCGTCTATGCCAAATCCCGAGACACCGAGGTGTTCGCCGTCACCTCCAATGGATATGTCGCCGCCGGACGCACTCATTCGGCTTACTTCGTGGCGCCGCACGTCGGTCAGACGATGGCGCTGATGCAGATGGGCCGCAGCGTCGAATCGGACGGCATCGGACCCAACGATGGTACGGCCAAGCTCGATGACGGTGTTCTTCGGTCCGAAGATGGGGCGGTCCTCAGCTTTGAAGTGGATAGATCGGCAACTTGCGAGGAAAGCGGACCGTTTTTCGAATCACCTCATGCCGACGTGGTTAAGGAGCTTTGGATCCGCACCATATTGCTCGCATGCCTGCAGGTGGGCGCTGCGCCGGTTGTTTTTTGGCATTGGCCGGATGATGCGCCGGGGGCTGCGGCAATCAGTATCGACTGCGAGGAGTTCGATCCGAATCACGTTACAGCCCTCTCTCGACAGATGGCGATGTTCGGGGCAAAAGCCGCGTGGTTCGTCGGCCTTCCCGGATACCCACTCGACGTCTATCGAAGCCTCCTCAAGAATGAGCACGAAATCGGGCTTCTCTTCCTGGTCGAGGAGTCTCAGGGCTGGACGGAAGAGCGCATCCGAATACAGCAATTGGCGCTCATGCGCAGCACGTCGCTGGGCGGAATCGTCTCTGCGCGTCCTGTCGAAGGGCGCTGGAAGTCCCTCACTAGCTTTTATGATCTCGCGGAAGGCTCGGGAATCAAACTGTCTGCCTCGAAAGGCGGTCGACAACCCGGGACCTCTGGGTTCCTTTTCGGCACATGCCATGCGTTTCATCCTTACCGCCGAGATGGACATACTTACCGAATTCTTGAACTGCCCTACTCTGTTTTCTGCCCGGGCATGTTCACGTCTCTGGACTGTGCCGACCGCGCTATCCTGCGGGCGGCTATGCGTTGGGGATGCATCCACGTCGCTCTGCGTTCGGAAGTGGGAGGGTCGATGGAGGGGTTGAATGGGATCCGGCAGTTTCTCGCCGGAGCGAAGCAGGCGCAGCTCGCTTTCCTGACCCCGGAGCAGATTCATGATTTCGAGCGGGGACGGCGATCGATGAAAGCCAAGCTGAATGGGAATGGTGGCGATTGGACGCTGGAGCTCGAGTCTCCGACAGACCTTCAAGGCATCTCAGTCCTCATCGCCAGCAAAGGCGTCGAATTTCGGTCGAATTCACGGGTCAAGACGACCACGATCAAGCGTTATGGAATTGACTTCTCTAGCGCTACGCTCGAACTCGATGCGAAATGCCCTGCAGCGTTGTTTCTTCACGTCGGCGAGTCCTCAAGCCAAGCCGCTTAGAAACTGCCAAAATGAATCATGGCCGTCGTGCGGGTTCTGGTGAGACTTAAGCCGTCCTTATTGGACTCGGCAGGGCGCACCGTCAATGCGTCGCTGCATAAGCTGGGATTTTCGGAAGTCGAAGAGGTTCGCATCGGAAAACTGATCGAGCTCCGAGTGTCGGACTGCTCGGAAGGCCGCATCCAAGAGATGTGCGACAAGCTGCTGGCCAATCCGGTGATCGAGGACTACTCCATCGAGGTTCAGCCATGAGGGTCGCCGTCATTCGCTTTCTCGGTTCCAACTGCGATCAAGATGCGCTCCACGCCCTCCGTGACGACTTGGGATTGTCTGCCAAATATGTTTGGTACGAGGAGACATCCTTGGCGGCATTCGACGGAGTATTCATTCCTGGCGGCTTCAGCTATGGAGACTATCTCCGATGTGGCGCCATGGCCTCGCGCACGCCGGTGATGGAAGAAGTTCGGCGCTTCGCTCGCGAAGGTCGCCCTGTACTTGGCGCCTGCAACGGCTTTCAGATTCTTTGCGAAAGTGAGTTGCTCCCCGGAGCGCTCATGCTGAATGAGAGTGAGAAGTTTCTTTGCCAAGACGTCTATCTGCGGGCGGAGAACCGAACGAGCCCGTTTACCGAAAGCGTCGACCGCGTCCTCCGAATTCCGATAGCGCACAAAGAGGGGCGCTACGTTTGCGACGAGGAGACACTGAGGCGACTGATGGGCGAAGATCAAGTGGCCTTTACGTATGTCGATGAGCTGGGGTTGCGGGTGGGCAGCGCCGATCTACACGGCTCGGTAGCGAATATCGCCGGCGTCCTCAACTCAGGCGGTAACGTGCTTGGCATGATGCCTCATCCTGAACGCGCGACCAGCGCCAGGCTGGGCTATGGCGACGGCGCGCTTGTGCTCTCCGCATTTCAGAGGGTTTTGGTTTAGGGAACCTTCACCTGCCGATCGAACGTTCCGATAAACATATCAAGCCAACTATGTCAAAATGGTTTAGCTTCATGCGATTTGTGATCCCCCTCTCACTGGCCCTCGTGCTTGCTGTCGGTTCGCCCGCGCGCGCCGACAAGCGGGTTTTAGGCAAGCTGGGTCAGGCCCTTCAGGCCGTTACGATCCACGCGAGCACGAATTCGAACTCCAGGGCCTACTATAAGGTCCAGCCCTACGAATACCTCGTCATCAACCAAGGCCCGAACGAGAAGTGGGTTAAGGTGCTCATGCAAAACGGCCGATGCGGCTACGCTGAGTCCGAAAAGATCGCGAAGTTGCCCTACGACGTCACGCAAGATCAGACTCAACCGGCCACGGCGCCTTCGCGCGAATACAGCCTCAGTTCGAGAGGTCAGGCAGCCAATTACGGGCTCAAGTTCGTCGGCACCCCCTATAAGTGGGGAGGGAACGACATCCAGAACGGGATCGACTGCTCGGGCTTCGTCAAGAAGCTCTATGGGATGATCGGGCTCAATCTCCCCAGGACGGCCGCGGAACAGGCGCTTGTGGGACAGCCGATCTATCGCCTCGAAGACCTGCAGTCGGGCGACCGGCTCTACTTCTGGGAGAAGAAGCGCAACAAGATTGGCCATACCGGGCTCTATTTGGGAAACGGCTATTTCGTTCACAGCAGCGTGAGCCATCATGGGGTGGCAACCGACTACCTGACGGAAAAGTGGCGAGGCATCTTGGTCGCGGCACGGCGCTAACCGCTTAGCAGCGCTTCGACGAGAACGTCGGCTCCTTCGCGGAACACGTCCACGGTGGGCAATCCCGTCTCCGCAACGATTCGGTTGCGAAAGAACCGGTATTCCTCATCGCTCACCTGAGCTCCGTTGATCGCCACGCCAACCGTCTTTGGGCGCGGGAACGTGCCGCAAGCTTCCGCGAGATCCTCATAAAGCTTCGAGTAGTCGGTCAGATTCGGTATCGCCACCCAAGGCACCCGAAGGAGATGATCCAGTCCCGCG
>JAYROD010000189.1:0-3840 GCA_041911835.1 Fimbriimonadaceae bacterium
ATGGAAGCGGCCTCGGCCTTTGGTGATAGAACGGAGGTCGAGCGCATAGCGCATCATAGTGGCCATCGGCACGTTCGCATTGACGCGAGTCTTTCCTGGCGCGATCGGATCCATGCCCTGAAGCCTCCCACGGCGACCGTTAAGGTCGCCCACGACGTCACCAACGCAGTCGTCAGGAACGTCGACATGTAGTTCCAAAATCGGTTCTAGGATCACCGGATTGGCGGCGGCGGCGGCGGCCTTGAACGCGAGGGAACCTGCGATCTTAAAAGCCATCTCGCTCGAGTCGACATCATGATAGCTGCCGTCATACACGGTGGCTTTCACGTCGACGACAGGGAACCCCGCTAAGAAGCCCTTGTCCATCGTCTCGCGGACGCCCTTTTCGACAGCAGGGATGAAGTTCTTGGGAATGGCGCCGCCGACGACTTTGTTGTCGAAGATGAAGCCTTCTCCTCGGCCTTGCGGCTCCAACTCAAGCCAGCAGTCGCCGAATTGGCCCTTGCCCCCGGTCTGTCGCTTGTGGCGTCCCTGAGCCTTCGCTCGACCGCGAACCGTCTCGCGGTAGGGAACTCGGGCGTCTTCGACCGTGACATTTACACCAAAGCGCGATTTCAGCTTCTCGATCACGGCGTCGAGGTGGATATCGCCCATGCCCGCAAGAATCTCTTGGTGAAGGGCTGGATCACGATCATAACGAAGCGTGGGGTCCTCTTCCAACAACTTGGAGAGCGCGGGACCGAGCTTGTCTTCGTCCGGCTTGCTGACCGGACGAATCGCGACGCGGTAAATCGGCTCTGGGAAGGTGACTGGAGGAACCAGGATTTTGTCTTTTGCTGTGCTGAGCGAATCCCCTGTGCCGGTGTGCTGAAGCTTGGCAATGGCGCAGATGTCTCCAGCGCCGACCGCCGTTGCGGCCTCTTGACCCTTACCGTGGGAGAAGAAGAGGTTGTGAACGCGCTCATCGGTGTCCTTAGAAACGTTGAGCACATGGTCGTCCGCTTTGAGAGTGCCCTGGAGAACGCGAACGTAGTTGATCTTGCCCACATAGGGGTCGGCTGTCGATTTGAAGACGTATGCTGCGAGGGGAGCGGATGGATCCGCCTTGAATTCCTTGTCTCCGACCTTTTTGGGCAGGTCAGCAGGGGAGGGGAGTTCGCCGATGATCCGATCGAGTAGAGTGGCCACACCGATACCACTCAAGGCGGAGCCGAGGAGCACCGGAACCACGCGTCCCGTTTCCGTTCCCACAAGAAGGCCGTGCTCGATTTCTTCGGAGGTGAGCTGTTCGCCTTCGAGGTATTTCAAAGCGAGTGCGTCGTCCCCTTCTGCCGCAGCATCCATCATTTTGTCGCGGCGCTCGGCAGCTTCTTCGGCATAGCCGGTAGGGACCTCTTCGAGTTCCACACCGCGGTCTTTCCCCTTGTAAACCTTCATGGCGAGCAAGTCGAGCACGCCGCTGAAAGCGGCCTGGTGCCCGATCGGAATCTGAACGTTGACGATCTTTCTGCCGTATCGCTCGTGAAGCGTGTTGATCAAGCCTTCGTAATCGGCGTTATCACGCTCAAGTTTGTTAACGAAGATGCACCGAGCCAGGTTATGCTGCTCAGCAACCTCCCAGGCTAGATCGAAGCCGACATCGAGGTCTTTCTTGGCTTCGCAGACAATGATCATCGCCTCGACGATGGGGGCTACGGCGTGAAGGTCGCCGATGAAATCGGGATAGCCCGGAATGTCGATGACATTAATTTTGTGATCGTGCCATTCGATAGGCAGAACGGATGCGCTCAGGCTGATCTTACGCCGGATTTCAAGCGGATCATGATCGCTCTGAGTGTTTCCGGCGTCGACGGTACCGACTCTATCGACGGCTCCGGCGGTGTAAAGCATATGCTCCACCAGCATGGTTTTTCCGGAACCGCCGTGGCCTACAATGGCAACGTTTCGAATCTTGTCAGGGGTGTATTGTTTCAACTCAAATCTCCGTGCGACTCAGCGCAAAAAGGGCTGCTCCTCCACAGAATCTAGCGTGGGAATCGCAGGTCATTTCCGATTTTAGCTCAGACCATAATGGTTGTATGCGAAGGTTGGTGCTGGCGTTGTTTGGATTGTGGTGCATCGTTGGTGTTTTCGGCTGCTCCGAGCCGGATCAGCCCAAGCCAAAATCGGCCAATCAACCTCCGCCAACGGAGGCTCCCCAATCCCAGGAAGCGCCCAAGGTCAACGCGGCCGAGATCGCTGGGACCTACAAGGCAACCATGGTTGCTGAGAAGTACATGGACCCTCAAGAAGTGGACTTCCAGAATCAAATGCTGAATTCGAACGGCGGCAAGTCGATCACGCTTGGCAAGGACAACAGCTTTGAAGCGGATCTTTCGGGGCTCGAGATTTCCGGACATTGGGCGCTGGAAAACGGCCGGATAAGCCTAACACCGGAATCGATCGGCGGCAAGTCGATCAGGGAGCTTGCAAAAGGCGGACCCAGCAAGGCGGTCGAGGCAGCACAGGATCAGCTCAGGCCTTTCTCCGTTCTCGAAGTGAAAGCAGGCGGTGTGCTCAAGCCGGTCGCCCCTTCGAATGATACGGGAGACAAGTTCCTCAGCGCGGTAGTGTTCAAGAGGGAATAAGTCCTGCCCGGCACCTTGGGAGGCGCGTTGGGCGTCCTATCCCATTGAGCGCGCGGGTGATGCGCCTACCAATGGAAGAAAATCCAGAAAGCCCACAAATAGAAGAGCAAAAAGGTCAGCGCATGCTGGCTGCGATTGTCTTCACAGACATCGTCGGCTTTTCATCGAAGACGCGACGGGACGAAGACCGCACAATCAATGCGGTACGGCGTGATCTGGGCATCATGAGCGCCGCATGCAAGCGCAACGGCGGCCAAGTCCTCAAGAATACGGGCGACGGGCTGCTCATGTGTTTTTCGAGCGCCGTGCAGGCTCTTACCTGCGCGATCGAAGCTCAGAATGACCTCGACGCGCTGAACCGATCCCTTCCTGTGGACGAACGGCTGCAGCACCGGATCGGCGTGCATCTCGGGGATGTCATTCTCACCGAGGACGACGTGTATGGCGACGGCGTCAACGTCGCTTCTAGACTGCAGAACGAGGCTAAACCCGATACGATCTTGTTCTCTCGCACCGTGTACGACGTGGTGAAAGGGAAGATGGCCTTTGACGCGACTTACCTCGGGCCGCGGACCCTTAAGAACATCGCGGAGCCTGTGATGATCTGGCAGATCGCCTCATCCACCCACGAGTCGAATCAAAAGGAGGCCATGGCGAAGGCTGCCGAACTATTGAGGGAACCTGCTCCGGTCGATTCGGGAATCGCAGGGCGCCGCGCGGGATTCTATGTTTTGGCCGCCGTCCTTGCTCTCGGTATTCCAATCGTACTCTTTCTCACCATGTTCCGCGGCGCCACCAAGCAACCGGATACCCACGCCGGCCCGACGCTGATGGACAAGCTGAGACAAAGGGCTAACGGGAACAAGGAGAGTTCGAGCACGCAAACTCAGGGCGGCACGACCGGCAAAAGCGTCGCTGGAGCCTCAACGAATTCGGGAGTGGCGCCCACGGGTCCGGACCTGACTCAAGACCCTGATTTCATCGCCGCTCGCGCCGACTTCGTAAAGAAATACGACTTTGCGGGCTTGGTTTCTTGGATGCAGACGAAAGGCTATGCTACCAAGCCTGGAGGGCCAGAGCTCATTACTCGCTATGTCGGGCTGTCGGAGTTCATGAAGTGGTTCGCCGCACAGGTTGCCGCAGCGACGAAGGAGAACCCGATAGTCGGTGACAACGATCCGACGACGCCGGGACAATACAAAGTTTGGGCGGG
>JAYROD010000190.1:0-12328 GCA_041911835.1 Fimbriimonadaceae bacterium
CCAACGCCAGTCCGAATACGCTGAATTAAGTCGATCGAACGGCTCCGAGAACCCCTATCGCGTGGCGGCGGACCTCGCGGACACGATGTGGAACAACTGCGGCATATGGCGAACGCAGCGCGACTTGATGGCGACCAAGGACAAGATGGCCGAACTGTCGGAACGAGCTCGCAAATGTAACCTGATCGACAATTCAACGTGGACAAACCAGGCGGTTCCGTTCACCCGGGCGCTGATCAACATGGTGGAAATGTCGAAAGCGATTGTGGGTGGCGCCATTGTTCGAGACGAGAGTCGAGGCGCCCATTTCAAAATGGACACTCCTCAACGGGACGATGACAACTGGCTGGTAACGACGAAAGCCTACTGGAACAGGGATTGGCCCACTTACGATTTCTCCGAACACATCGACTGTTCCCTCATCGCGCCCCGAGCGAGGAAGTACAGGATTAACCAAAACGCGATCGTTAAAGAGATTATGGGTGCAGAGGTTCTCGAAACAGCTAAGGTCTAAATTGATCTGCTGGTTTCTTGCGCTTTTGATCTGAACTAGTCTGCCAGCATCGCGCCTGCAGCAAGTTCCTCATCGAATCGGACCTCAGGCATCAAGAAGCCGATGAATATTCCGGGTATCGCCAGGAACCCAATGTAATAGACAGCCTGCGACGAGTTGCCGGCCGCAGCGACAGCACCGCCAAAAATCGATCCAAAAGCCGCGATAATGCGACCGAAGTTGTAGCAGAAACCAGCGCCGGTTGTGCGAATGAGTGTCGGGAACAGTCGAGGCACATAAAGTGGAAACATTCCAAAAATACCGGTGGCAAAGAAAGTCGTTGCGTTGAACCACCATTGTGCCTCGGCGACGGTCTTCGGCCCTCCGTTCCTATAGCCGAAAAAGAAGCACAAGAACGCCAGCAGCATATACACTGCGAAGGACTTCTTGTATCCAAACACTTTCGCAGCATAAGTTCCTACGAAATTGCCAACGATATTCCATAAGGAAAAGACGATCGTGACGTTTCGAACCAAGGCGTCGACATCGGGTTTGGCCAGCGCCTTCACCTCAGGCAGACCGCGGAGGATCGGATTGTTGAAGTAGAGAAACGCCCAGACCGTCGTGAGACAAATGCTGACGAACGTTGCGGTCATCACCGTCGTTCCCATGATGCCCTTCTTGAACAGAGCCGAGAGAGGGGGCGGCTCTTCGCGTTGCTTCCGCTCGGCCCATTCTTGCGGCTCGGGCACTGCCTTTCGTATCCAAACCGTCATAAGTGCCGGGATGATGCCAACGAGGAATACATAGCGGTACGATTCGAATTTACCCATCCAGCCGATCGTCAGGGCAGCCAAGATCATGCCGCACATATAGCCGCTCTGGAGGAGAGCGCTCGCCCACGCGCGATGTTTCGAGTGGAGCGTTTCACTCACCAGCGCCGAACCTGCAGCCCACTCGCCGCCGATTCCAAGCGCAGCCAGGAATCGGAAGATCATGAGCATCCACCACGTGGTCGCAATCGCGGAAGCGCCGGTGAATAGCGCGTAAACGAGCACCGTCAGCGTCAGGGTCCGCGTTCGACCAAGCTTGTCGCCGATTCGGCCAAAAAACGCCCCTCCGAACGCCCAGCCGATCAAGAACACGGCTTGAATGAGCGCGGCCTTCTTGGCGACTTCCGGGTCAGAAGCCTTGGTCTGCAGGAGTTCGGCGACGAACGGAACCGCCACTAGTGAGTAAAGGAACCCATCGAGACCGTCGAACGCCCACCCCAACCATGCGGCGGCAAAGGCCTGACCCTGCTGTTTCGTCAACGCCTCTGATGGCATGAAAGCCGTTTCGACGTTGGGGGTCTTTTTCCTTCCGCGCGCACAAGTGCTTACGTGTTTGCCGAGGCGCCTTGCATTGCTGCGGATATCATGGCCCTGGCGGCCTGATGAGCCTCGATGGCATCTTTCGCCTTGTACTCCAGCGTGTAGGCGTCAATCCGATCCATTCCAACCATGCGCGCCGCAGAATCTGCTTCTTCGCTTCGGTTGAATTCAATTCGAATTGTCGTTGGCGCCCCCGGCTTCCATGGCTTGATCTGCTTGGCGCTCGCCAGCCCTTTTTTCGCCGCAGTCTCGATCAAGGTCAGGGCTTCCGAAGGATGTAGACACTCCCCCATGTAGCGGCCGTAGCCTCTCTTGACCACCGCCGTCCGAACGCCCTTGAGAAAGGATGAAGCTTCGTCGCAGCCGGCCTTATCGCTGCTCACGGCGACTATCGGAACGCCATACGCTCCTGCCACCATCGCGCTCAGTCCCTGTTCGCCATGAAGAACTCCATTGATCCACATGCGGTGCACATTGCCTGAAATCGTGTGCTCCATGATGCCATGAAGGGTGCCGGCCATCGAATGGTAGCCGATCAACATCGCCGCGTCATAGCTCTTGTCGATGCCTGCCATCATGCCGTCAGGGTGACTCCCGCAGCCGCTGATGAGGGTAGCGCCCGCTTCCAAGTCCGATGCCAGCAGATTCTTCGAACCCCCGTGTGAATCCTTCACGAAGATCTCTTTCGCGCCCGAAGCGCGCGCCCCACGAATCGCTGCATTGACGTCCGCCGTCATCCGCTCGCGCGCGAAAGCCCAGTCGTAGGTTTGGGCATTCGGGCCACCGCATTGCGACCACGCCACCAACCCGCTCACTCCCTCGATATCGGCGCTGATATAGACCTTCATGGAGGCGAGGTTACCTGGGCTGTCCGTCAACCTGGAATCAGCCTCGTTTGGCGGATTCAACCGACGATTCGCAATGCGGTTTGTTGGGGTACATCGACGGAAAGGGGGGCTAATCTCTCAAGTCCGTCGTCAGGTTGAGCTTCGCATAGTGCCATGCGTCACCCTCTCTGACGACCGCGACGTCGAACTCTGCCGGTCCTTGGTCGTAGTCCGCCTGGAGGTGAAATTGCACGATAAACTGTTCTGCGCCTGCTGGTGATTTGGAGATCGTACTTTCCCCAAGAATGACCTTTTGCAGTCCCTGAAACTTTCCAAGTTTCTTATGGATTAGAGCAAACATCTTATCGGCATCAGCTTGGGGGGTGTTGGCCTTCAATTGTGGTGCGGCGACCTTTAGAAACTCTGCGCCGTTGTCGCTCGCAAGAAAGATCGGCGCCGATTGCTTAACATAGGCGCGGGCATCTTGGCCGATCTTGTTCCGAGCATTGTACGCGAGGCCAAAGAGCAGTATTCCAAGTAGACAGAACGTCCCTGCTGCGATCCCGACAGCTGTCCAGAGATTTTTCATAATTGGCTCTTTGCAGACTCCATCTTGCTTACGATTGCAACTCTACCGAACCCATCGGCTCTGGACGGTTCAGCCCGGAATGCAGCAAGATATGCTCCCCGCGCTCATTCGATTCCAGAATCGCGCCCATGATGTCGAGGACATGAAAGGCTAGCGCCCCACTCGCTCGATGAGGACGGTTATTCTTTATGGCAAGCGCCATATCGAGTACGCCTAAACCACGACTGTTTTGATCATATGGCCGGGTGACGGGGACCTCTTCCCATTCGCCACCTCCGCGCTTGATTCGAACTGGACCACCGAATCCATTTGGATCGGGCACGCTGATGGTCCCCTCGCTGCCGTAAATTTCGATATGGGGAAGTGTATGGGCTAAGACGTCGAAGCTCATCGTGACCTGTCCAATCGCACCTTGAGAGAATTCCAGCACTCCGGTGATATGCGTCGGTGTCTCGACCGGGATCGATTTCCCCTTCTGGGGCTCGCTCGAGATCGTCCGGGTCGGAAAGCTCGCGCGCGCGCTTCCCGTCACGCGGCTGACCGGACCGAGAAGATTCACCAAAGCGGTTAGATAATAGGGACCCATATCGAAGAGTGGGCCGCCTCCCTTCTCGTAATAGAACTCGGGCGAAGGATGCCAGCCTTCGTGGCCGCGACACATCATGAAGGCTTGGGCCCCCACCGGGTCGCCAATCGCACCTTGATCGATGAGTTCTCGGCAGGTCTGGACGCCCGCCCCCAGAAAAGTGTCCGGCGCACACCCGACCCGCAAAGCATTCTCCGAAGCCAGCCCGAGAACCTCGGCACCTTGGGTTCTGCTGAGAGCGAGCGGCTTCTCGTTGTAGACGTGTTTGCCCGAACGGAGCGCCAGGGCGGCGACCTCGGCGTGGGCCTTTGGGACCGTGAGGTTCACGATGATCTCAAATTCGCCCGACGCCAGCACTTCGTCGACGCTCATCGCGTGCGGTACTCCGAATTCTGCGGCTCGGGCTCGAGCCCGCTCGGCGACGAGATCGGCGACTCCGAGGATCTTGGTCTCGTTAAACGATTGGAGATTCTTGATATAGATCGGGCTGATGTTTCCGCAACCGATAATGCCGATGTTCATGAACTTCGACAGCATATCCGATGGGGCTTATTGGAACTTGATCGAGCCAAAGATTCTGGCAACTACGGCAGGCCCACTTTTGTTCGAAGCCGGGTATCCGACTACCACCTGCCAGAGCTTCTTGCCGTCTCCGACGAAGAGCTGGGCATAGCTGATCGGCTTGCCGCTCGACACAAACTTCAGTTTGAGCAACCGCGCATCCTTTCCAGCGACCTTCAGCTTGCTCGAGCTAGCGGTCAGGCCGGTGCGATTCGGTCCCCGCTTCATTTGGGCTATCGCACCAGAAACCGATCCGTCAAGGTTGGTCGCTTTCGACTTGTACACGGAGAATGTCAGCAGCACCACGAGATCGCCGGCATCAACCCTCGAGGCATCGAGCTGAGCCAGTTGAGAACGAATTGAATCGGAAAGCCGTACGTCTGCGCTTTGCGGCTGCTTGGGTAGTTCGACGCTTGCCCCGGATGTTCCAATGAAGTAGCGCTTCCAGACGCTCTGGGCCCCCAGCCCGCCGGCCCCCAGCGTCAGACAAAGCAGCGTGGACAACGTGGCCTTGATGGCATTCATGGCGGTTCGAAATTACTTGATTGCCACCGAGCCAAGAACGTGGTCCGCTGCGGCGGCGCCGGCCTGGGAATTGGCGGGATACGCCACGGCTACCTGCCAGAACTTGTTGCCCTCGGCAATGAGCAGCTGCTTCAGGCCTTGCTGCTGGCCGTTGCTCTCATAGCTCACGGTTTGGAGAACGGCATTCTTGCCTGAAACCTTGGTCGATTTGACTACCGATTTCGCATGTCCCTTGGAGGCGTCATAGAGGTTCCCGGCCAGGCCCTTCAGCGCCGTCTTGAGGTCTGGCCTCCTGCCAGGCTGATATTCCGCGTAGCTGACGAGTACGAAGAAGCCCGGACCCAATGAGTTGCTGTTTTCTTGGAAGATCAAGGTCTTCAGAGCGTCTCCCTCGATGAGCGCCCGTTTGACTTTTGGAGGAGCGGCGAGTTCCATCGATGCGTGGGACGCACCGACGGTGTAGCGCTTCCAGGCGATCTTCTGCGCGATCGCCGCAAGTGTCGCGCCCAAAAGCGCGGTGCAAACGAGGGCTCTCAAGACGACGGAACAGCTCAAAGTACGCATAGTTCGATCCATGGATTTTATCCTACGGCTGGATTGAGGATTTTAGGACAAGATAACCAACCTGGCATTTCAAACGTAGAGGAAAGCAGTCTTGAGCGATCATAATAAATCCAACTTGGCTACTCTTTACGATGTACTGGGCGTCGAACCCAAGGCCAAGCCGCATACCTTGCGGAACGCTTACCGCCGACTAGCACGGACGCACCATCCGGACGTCAATCCGGATCCTCGCGCGCACGAGCTAATGGCGAAGATCAACAGCGCCTTCGAAACGCTGATTGATCCGGTGCGCCGCATGGAATACGATTCCGTGTTGAATGGCGGCTTTGTCGAGGATCCGGCGCCGGATCAGCGACAATCGCGTTCGCCCGATGCGGTCAGCGTGAAAATCGCGCACCGGCTTCGCGAGCATAAGACCCCGATCTATGGGCTCTCATTCACGCCGGACACGGGTGAATTGGTCAGCACGTCGTTTGACAACGAATTGATTTGGTGGGACCTCGAGCAGGGCATTGCGACGCGGCACCTCAAGGCCGATGGCGGCGTAATCAGCACGATTCGGACCCTTGCCGGAGACCGAGTCATGGTTGCCGGCAATTCAGAAAACGTTGTTACGGCATGGATTATCCAGGATGGGCATGTCACGGACACGAAGTCCATCCCACACGAATGGTCCTGCTGCGTCGCCCTTTCCCGAGACGGACAAAACCTCGCCTATGGCTCGGTCAACCGACTTCTGACCGTCGCCAAGCTCAAATCGGGCAAGGAGCTGTTTGTTTCCGGGGCTCACGCCGATTCGGTTACCTCGGTCGAGTGGTCCAATAATGGGAAACGCATTGCGACGGGATCCGCAGATGCGACGGTGAAGGTTTGGGACGTGGCAACAGGCCAGGTAATCCACACGTTCATTAACGTGCGATCCACGGTCACGGCGCTCGCATTCAGCCCGGACGGCAAGTATTTGGCGGTGGCTGCGGTCGATCTGTCGGTGCGCATATTCCGACTGACGGACATGCGACTTGTCAAAACATTCTTCGGTCACGAGAAGCCGATCGAGGCCATGGCGTTCCACCCAAGCGGTTGGCTCTTGGGGACGGTGGCGCGAGATGGCTGCGTCGGTCTTTACGACGTCGAGCGAGGGGTTGGTCACGGCAAGATCGAAGCCAGCCACATGCCGCTCTCCTCGATCGCGTTCAGTCCGGACGGTACGAAACTTGCTGCAGGCGGGCTCGACAAAGTGCTTCGAGTCTGGAACCTCGCAATTCGTTCGTAACCGTCAGTTCGGGTTCATCCACTCTTCCAGGTGCTCCATGCTCAGCTTGTAGTAGCGTGGCGTCCTGGCGTGGACGATCTGGTGCTCGATCAAGTGCCGCAATTCCGTCAAGCGGTCCAGCGTGTCGGTCGTTTCCAATAATCGCTGCTTCTCGATGTTCTCGAGAGGTAGAAAATGGGCAATTGCGAAGGAGAGCATCGTCGGATCGTCTGGCAAGCGCACCTTGACGTTGAACTCGGAGCCTGAGAACGTCCCGGCGATCAGCATTTCGAAGCTCTCACGGACCCGCATGGTGAGTGCATCGGTCCTCGGCGAGTCTTGGACGTCGATTTCGATCACCGGCTCAACGAACCCAACGAGGTAGGGCTTGGATTCGTCGAGCTTGCGGACGCGAAATCGCCGCTCGCCCTGAACGAAGACGTCCATTTTCCCGTCTTCATAAGTCGAATAACGGACGATTCTCACGGCGGTGCCCACCATGTAGGGCTCGGGGGGGCCCGCGCCCACTTCCTGTCCAGTTCGGATCAGCACGACACCAAACGGCTGTTCGAACTCGATGCACTCGTTGAGCATCTGCCGATATCGCTCCTCGAAGATGTGGAGCTGGAGCGGCGCGTATGGAAAAAGCACGGTGTGGAGCGGAAACAATGGCAATTCTTCGAGTTGATGCGCCATTCCTGCTTATTATATCGTCGCGATGCGCCACGTTCTGGAACCCGGGGCCAGTCCGAAGCAGGTACTTCAACAGTCCCTTAACGGGTCGCGCCGCAACAGGGGGAGCCCATCAAAGGTAATCTAAGGTGGTTGGCCCGTGTCTTATCAAGTCGCAAAGGACTCAAAACCAGGAGAATTTTTGTCAGTGGATGAACAGGAATTGGACAAGCAACTAGCTGCAGCCCTAGACAAAGTCAAACAGCTAGAAGCAGAATGCCAGGACCTGAAAAGCAAGCTGACGGCTCAGGCGCCGAGCAAAGCGGCCGCTGAGTCGACGATCGACGTTACGCCCATCAACGAGGCAGACGTCACCCTTCGACGCCTGGTCCAGCGGATCGCCATGATCCTGCAGGCCGAAAAGATCGTGATCATGTTCTATGATCGCGAAAAGGGCGAACTAATTGGTATTCCCCCTGCCTATGGCGTCGACGAAGAGCATCTGAGTATCTTCCGCATTCGGGCAACGCACGGCATCTCCGGACTTGTTTTCCGCGACGGTGAGCCGGTCATCTTCCACGACGCCCAAACGGACCTTCGTGCGCAGGAGGACCCTTTCGGACTCCTACACGTCTCCAACGGCATTACCGTTCCGCTCGTGATCGAGAAGCGGGACGAAGAAAACAGAGTCATCGAGCGGAACACGATCGGCGTCCTCCATGCCTTCAATAAGCGGCACGGCGAAGATTTCAACGACGAGGATGTCCGCCTGCTCGAGCGCATGGCACGCAATGTCGGCTCGATTATCGCGAACCTCCAGCTTTATCGCGAAGTCGTCGAGGAGCGCGAAGAGCTCCTTCAGACATTCGAATCCCTCAGCGCCGGCCTCGTGCTGGTTTCACCTGAAGAGCGGCTGAGTCAAATCAATGCGACGGCGCGCGCGATCTTCGGGTTGGACGCCAGTTCGATCGGACGCCTGGCTCCGGAGGAGATCAAGAACCCCGACTTCCATGAAGCCGTGCTCGAAGCAAGAGACGGCAAGGAAAGCCCCAAGAAAGAGATGCACATTATGTTCGCTGGTAGCGAGCGCATCTATGAGGTGCAGGCTGCGGCAGTGAAGGGCGAGGAGGACGGCAAAGACGTGGGAGTGGTCGCCATCCTCAACGACGTAACGGAGATGCGAAACATCGACAAGATGAAGTCGAGCTTCGTTGCGATGGCCTCCCACGAGCTCCGAACACCGCTTACGGCGATCAAGGGATTCTCCAGCACCCTGCTTGAGGGACTCGACAGCGATCTGTATGGCAAAGAGGACCAACGCGAGTTTCTCGGAATCGTGGTCTCCGAATGCGACCGACTTCGACGCCTGATCGACGACCTCCTCAACACGTCGCGCATCGAAGCAGGCGAATCGCTCAAGCCGCACTACAGTCCAGTAGACATCGCCGACCTGCTCGAAAAGGTGGCTAAGGTCCAGCAGCAGGCGACCACGAAGCACACCATTCGCTTGGAGGTCGTCGGTGAATTGCCGCATCAAATCGTCGGGGATCAAGACAAGCTCGACCAGATTCTGACGAACCTGATGAACAATGCGATCAAGTACTCACCGAATGGCGGGGATATCCTCGTTCATGCCAAGCTCGATGGCGACCACATTTTGATGGGAGTCGAAGATCACGGTCTGGGCATTCCGAAAGACCATCTGACCAAGGTGTTCGAGAAATTCCACCGAGTCAATAACGAAGACAACCGAAAAATATACGGCACCGGGCTTGGACTGTACCTTGTTAAGCACCTAGTCGAGGGCGTGCATCTCGGCAAGATTTGGGTCGAATCTGTTGAAGGCAAAGGCTCGACATTCTGGTTCACGATTCCGGTGAAGCTCGACGTGGAAAAGGCCAAAGCGATCAACAACTGATCGCGAGAAACAAAAAAGCTCGGCGCCCATGGGCGCCGAGCTTTTTTGTTGGGCTTATTCTTCCGCGAACGGATCGTATTCGTCTGCCGACGGCGCCGGCCCGACGGCGGCCATCTTCGGCGCGCTTTCTCCGGCGTCCTCTCTTGGACGATCCAACCCCTGGACGTTCTCGGCGATGATCTCGATCGCCTCTCGATTCGTCCCGTCCTGTGCGGTGTACTTGCGGGATTGAAGGCGGCCATCGACGGCGACGAGCCGACCTTTGGTTAAATAGTTCGCCACATACTCAGCCGTCTGGCCCCAGGCCGTCACGCTGAAGAAATCGGCATCTGGCGATCCATCCTGGGGCTTGATCCGCTTGGTCACGGCGATTCCAAAGCCGCAGACGTTCTTGCCCGTCGTGGTTGTACGCAATTCGGGGTCGCGAGTCAATCTCCCCACCATGACGACACGATTAATCATGGTTACTCCTCCAACAAGAAGATTCGATGTCGGATAACGTCGTCGCTGATCCGCATTTGACGGTTGAGTTCGAGCGGGACCTTCGGGCTGGCTTCGAAGTGCATAAGCACGTAGTTGCCCTCTTTGTGGCCGTTGATCGGATAGGCCAACTTGCGCTTATCCCACTTGCCGGCTTCGGCAACCGCGCCGCCGTTGGTTTCCACAACCCCTTTGAACTTATCGGCGATCGATTGGATCGCAGCGTCGTCGAGCGACGGATCGACAATATAGAAAGCTTCGTATTTCCTCATTTTGTATGTTCCTCCCTTTGGTCTCAAGAGCGGTTCCGGGCCTGGCGCACGGAACAGGGAGGCTTAACGCCAAGGGAAAAGGATACCCTATTGGGCCCCAAGGCCCTACTCGCAGACGACGGTGATTTCGCGCTCGATATGGTCGTCTTCGATCTCGCTCAGGTGAACATGAGTGACATCGGGTCGTTGCGCGAGGGCGACGAGATAGGCTGCGAGATCTTCAGCTTCGCTCGGTGTGAGGATGATTCCGACATCACTGAGCGTCCGGGTGGTTTCGTAGTCGACGATTCGCATGGAGCTTGGCCCTTCTTGCCTCACCAAGCCCATACGCCCTGCGCCAACGGGGAGTGCCCGACTCTCTCTCCGTTGAGCCGAAAGTCCTTGATGGAATTTCGGCTCGACAGGTAGCAGGTCAGCTGATCTGAGAAAGGACGCTCTTAAGCGATTCCGCACTCTTCAGCAGGCCCTCGCGCTCTTCGTCGCTGACAAATGGTTCGATCACCTTTTCGACGCCCTTGCTGCCGACCTTGGTCGGCATCGAAAGCGAAATGCCGTCTATTCCAAGGGCTCCATGTTGAACGGAGCTGACGGGCAGGAGCGCTCCGCTGTCTAGGGCCATCGCTTCGACGACCGCCTGAATCGAGATGCCGACGGCACGTCCTGCTCCACCCTTGAGGCGGATGACTTCCGCTCCAGAAGTCTTTGTCTTCTCGAACACGGCTTGTGCATCGGCCCTTGAAAAGCCCGGCAGGCTCGAAATAGCCATTCCATTGACGGTTGCCGAAGACCAGATCGGCACCATCGAATCGCCGTGCTCGCCGAGAATCAGCGCATGGACATCGCGGGCGGCTACATGGAAGAAGTCGGCAAGCAGGGAGCGGAAGCGACAGGTGTCCAGAACTGTACCCAGGCCCACGACTTGCGATTCTGGCAATAGTCCGCTCTGCGCGGCAAGCTGGGTGAGGATGTCGACGGGGTTCGAAACGACAAGAATGGTGGAGTTGGCGTTGAGCTTGACTCCCTTCAGGCTCTCGAGGATGCCCTTGAAAAGGCCGACATTTCGATTGATCAGCTCCAATCGACTCTCATCGGGTTTGCGGCGGAGGCCGGCCGTGATGACGACGCAGTCGCTGCCGCTGACGACATCATAATCGCCGCTCGTGATCGTCTGGCTCGAACTCAGCGCGGAGCCGTGACGCAAATCGAGGGCTTCTCCAGCAGCCATATCGGGGTTGGCATCGACCAACGCAATCTCACGCACGATTCCGCCGATTTGCAGCGCAAAGGCCGCGTCGGATCCAACGCGTCCGCCGCCGCCGATAATGCTTACTTTCATGGTTGAAACTCTCCTCAGAATTCAGGGGATTTGGAAGAGATTATGGCATTGAACCGGGTTCACAGACCGGGGTCTAGGTTCAGTTCAAATCCCACTGATAGATGTTTTCGTCGAAGATGTTGCCAGTCGCCCAATTGTCGCTGGCGTCGCAGCCCCTCAGGAGATCTGTAACCCGCTGGGGCTTCGTCCGACCATCGGCGAACGTGACCGTCATTCGACCGGAATGCCAGGGCCAAGTACCGCCATAGGACATCGCCGCGCTCCGAAATTCGACTTTCCAGTAGTCTTGAGCCCGAAAGATAAAGCCGTCCTGGATTCCCCCAAGCAGGAACGTGTCCACCCTCGTTCCGCCGTGTGTTGCATATCGACAAGGAGGCATCACCAGATAGCTTCCCCCGCCGTGAGGCGTGCCGTCGTCAGAGACGTCCCACACAGAATCCACAAAAACGATCGTTTCGCTCGGATTGGCGATTTGAGAGTTAAATCGGGAGATTGCTCTATACGGTCGGTTGATCGTGCGAACGATTGGCGAGAGGTAAAGATAGTTGTAGCCAATGTTCGATCGTTGCGATGCCTGGAAATACCGCGAAAAGGCGTCACCGGGAATGAGGTCTTGATCAAAAGTGGCCTTGTCGTCTGGCCGATCGCTGTAGTCGGAGGGACATCTGAAGATCGGGAAGCTCTGCAGGTACGGCATCAGTATCTGAACCCAAGTCCGATCTCGATCGGATGTGTTCTCTTCCGAAGGATGATAGCCGGAGGGCACGAAGCCTTCGTCGTAGTCCGTCGAATACAGCATCGAGGAGACGCTCGCCTGGTGAAAATTACTGATGCAGACAGCTTGATTGGCGCTGTTTCGCCCGGCACGGAACACAGGGAA
>JAYROD010000191.1:0-1908 GCA_041911835.1 Fimbriimonadaceae bacterium
CATCAAATCGACATATTCCTCGCTGGGCTCCCTCAAGGAATCGTCGGGCTCGATCTCGCGATCGGGACGGTGGACTCCCACTTTGAAATCGGTGGCGCCTGGTTCGGAAGGAAAGCCATAGAAGTTGTTCGGCCCATCCTCTATCCAAACGGGACCCTCGAATTCACCCTCAAAATACGCAAGCGTTTGAAGTGTAATATTAACCGGAAGGTTAATAAACCTCTGAATCCAGGCTCCACAGCAGAGTACGATTCGATCGAAATGCGCGAGTTCAGTGAGGGATCGAACCTGCTCTCGAACGACCATCGCCCCTTGAGCCTCTGCGCCTTCGAGCAACGCCAGCACCGCGTTTTCGGCGTGAACCCATCCGCCGTCTTTCGAGTAGAGCCCTATCGATCCTTCCGGTATCTGGAGGCCAATTCCGATCGAGCTGACTTCGTGAATGACGGCGTGCTCGATGCCCAGATCGTTGAGACCGCGTGCCTGCGACCTCATGTTCTCCGAAGTCTCTGGGCCAAAGTAGAGAAGTCCGGTTTCATGGAGAATGGGCCGCTTCGATCGTGCTTGGAGCTCACGCCATAGGGGGTAAGCGTCGAGCATGATCTTTGAATAGAACGGATCGGGATATGCTTTTCTCACGATGCGCGAGGACCCATGTGAACTGCCCCGCGAATGCCCCCGCTCGAATTGTTCGAAAACGACCGTTTCGTGGCCTCGCAGGCTCAAGGCGTAGGCCGTCGAGGCGCCCATGATTCCCGCTCCAACGACGGCGACCTTCATCGGAACGACTCCGCGAATTCAAGCGGTGGAAAGAGGGCTAGAGCGGCGGCTCCAAAAAGGCCTGCATCTTGACCAAATGGTGATTCCACAATCGTAGGGCTGGCCCACCCTCTGATTCGATCCGGTGTCGATTCTTCGGCCAGTTGGATGAACTCTTTGAAAGAAGGACTCAGCCAATCGGAAAGTCCCACCCCGCCGCAAAGGACAATGTATTCGGGGAAATAGAATGCCTTCAACGCCCGAACGCAGAGGCCGGCCGCTCTGAGCGCCACCTCTCGCTGCGCTTGGTCCGGCACCTTCGAGAGCCCGGCTCCTCCAAGTATCTGTTCGATTGTCTTGCCGTCCCACGCCGGTGTGTCATTCAGGCGAGTGTGTTGCCCTTCTGGGCCGAGCCAGAGCGCCTGATCGGACACGAACCCGCACCCCACCCCCGTTCCCAGCGCTAGCGTTGCGACGCGTCTGCCGGCGAATTCCGGAAGGCAGGCATGCCCCCATGCCGACGCGAGCCCATCATTGAGGGCAAACGTCGGCACGCCTGTTGTTCTTTTGGTGAACTCGCTGCCGACATTCTCCGGCACACCACCCTTCGAAGCCGTTACGAAGCCGGTCGAAGGATCGACGGTGCCAGCGGTGCTTACAGCAAGCCGAGAAACGCCCGCCTCCTTAACCTGATTTCGTATCCAATCCAAACGCTCGCGGGACGTGTGGGGCAGCGGGATCCGCTCCACCTGGTCGAGCCCCCAATCGCTTGAAAACTGTCCAAAGCGGAGCCATGTGCCGCCGACGTCGACCGCACCGACTGAGTCCTCGAATTTCTTTGCCGCAGAGGCAAAGAGCCTCGTCTGTTTGAGCGGATCATTGAGCGCTCCTCCGATCACGACGCCGCGAGCACCGATCCTGAGCGCGGCTTGAACCTGCCAAGGCTCGCCATATCTGCCTTCGGCCAGGACAGGCACATTCAGGTGAGTCAATGTCCTCAGAACGTCGAGATCCGGGCCGGCCGTTGGCGCCGAGTCGGCCGTGTATCCGGATAGGGTCGTTCCCACCAAGTCGGCTCCTGAGGCGACCGCATACCGAGCGGATTCGAGCGTATCGCAATCCGCCATGGCCAGTCTTCCGGCGTGGTGA